>CAJOOV010000098.1 GCA_905236265.1 uncultured Oscillospiraceae bacterium
CCCTCCGGGGAAAGCTCCGTGCGCTTCAACCAGTTGCTGAGCGGGTTTGTCCCTGCCACGAATCCCACCCGCACCGGATACCGCTTCAGAGGCTGGTTCAGTGATGAGGGATGCAACGCACAGGTTTGCTTTACGCAGGCGGAGTATAACAGTTCTAAAGAGGCAAACAAGGAGCTTCTGGAGCGTATGCCCTCCAATAACCTGACACTCTACGCTGGCTGGGAGGAGCTGACCTTCCCCGTGACCTACTTCCCCAATCTGGGCGAGCTGGACGAGAACCACCCTGCCGTGGTGGACGTGGTAGAGGGACGCAATGCGCCCACCTATGAGGACGTGAAGCGGGAGTATATCATTGCCCCGGATGGTACGGAGGATCTTCCCCACTACCGCTACGACGCTGCCTCCTCCGCCTATGTGAGAGACGACAGCGGCAGATACATCCAGTGGACGTGCGCTTATACGCTGGTGGGCTGGTTCGAGGCGGACGCAGACGGGAATATCACCGGAACGTCGCCCTACGACTTCCGAGGCCGCCATGTGACCGCTCCTCTCTATCTGGCCGCAAAGTGGCGCAGAGCCGGAGATTTCCGGGTGCGCTATGACGCCGGGGACGGCGTGGAAAGCCCGGTGGACAGCGAGTATTACATCGCCGGAGCCCATGCCCATATCCTCCCCGCCGTGGATGCGCCGGAGGGTAAGACGCTGGATCACTGGGAGCTGGCGAGGGATAACACCCATAAGGCATATTATCCCAACGACCTGATCGAGGTGGACGAGACCACAGCCGCCATGACGGAGGACGGAGGCATGGAGGTGGTGCTCCACGCCGTATACCGGGACTTCAACCCCAACAGCCGCTTCGTGGCGGACTATGTGTTCATGGTGCCCAACGCTGACGGCGTGTATGAAAAGTACGATACCCAGACCCTTGCCGCAGGGGAGACGCTGACCGCCCCCATGGCTCCCTCCATTGCGGGGATGAAGTTCATGGGATGGTATCTCAACAGCGAGGGAGACCAGCCCTTCCGCCGCTTCGGCGTTGTCCAGACGCCCGTTCATACCACCATTTTTGGCGTATTCCGGAAGGCGCATACGGTGCGTTATCACCTGACGAAGGTGAAGACGGTGCTGGGCGTGGAGAACGACGAGGTCACCGGAACCATTCTGGCAACGCAGATCTACGGGGAAGGGGAGAAGCTGGACACCCGGCATATCATCAACCCCGTGGACGCAGACCACTATGTCACCGGCTGGAAGGAGACCGGCCTCACCGGCGGAGTCTCCCTCACTGGCAGCAGATATACCTACAACGCCGTGACGGACACCACGGTGACGAAGGACATGGAGCTTTATGCCGACATCGAGGCGTACCAGATCCTCCACTTCGTCACAGGCTGCGATGCCTATATCGACCCGGTAGTGGTGCCTGAAAGCGGCAGACCTGCCCGCCCGGAGGAGCCGGTACGGGAAGGTTTCCTGTTCACAGGCTGGTTCACACAGGAAACAGAAGGCGAGGAATACAGGTTTGATACGAAGCTGCCTAAAACGGGAGCGCTGAATACAGGAGATTATATTGACAAGCTGTATGCCAGATGGATTCCGGATCTGAACAATCCCATCAAGGGTGATCTGACGATTATCTGGTGGGCGCAGGATACGACAGGCGATGACCACTATGTGATTCAGGATGCTGTTAAAGTCCATCCCACTATGTTCTCTGCAGTGAAGCTGGGCAGCCTGAACAGCCTGCTCAATGAGGCGGGCAGTGCAGCTTACAGCAGCACCTCCCACTTGAAGAGTATAGATGAGGACGAGAGACAATTCTTTGAATTCAACTCAGATGCTTCGGACAGCGAGGTCACAGTGGAGGATTCAGGAAAAAGTGTGTTCAACATCCGTTTTACCCGTGTGAGATACAAATTCCGGTTTTACACCAAAGGCGCAGGTTCAGCAAGCTATAATTCCAACAACACAAGCTATGGCACCATCCAATACAACAATCTCACCTACGATTCGAGCAAAACCGCACGGCCTTACTATGAGTTTGAGGTGTGGCTGGGAAAGAATGTCGTAAACGAATGGCCGGTGGTCAATGCTGACCGTGATGGTGTCACGCAGGCGCGTATTGTTCCCAGCTCCAGCCCGGAGGGCGGTCGGTTTTGGAGGTATTACGACAAGGGCACCGTTACCGGTGGAGGCTTTACGGTGTACGGTATTCTCATAGACGTAACATCCGTCATGCTTAACAGGGCAGACAACAACGGCAGGTTGACCTTTTACTTAAATTCCCAAAACACATCTACGACCAGAACTGTGATTCAGTACTATGTCGGGGCGAATGCGGATGATACCCTGACCACCAGTCTGGATGGCTTCAGCTATAAGGGCAAAGTAACAGTCGAAGACGGGAATCAGTATACGTCAGTTTTTGCCCGAAAATCTATTAAGGGGTATGAAACCATCTCCGATCCTGCCCAATGGGAAGCAACGGATGTGGATGGGGCAAGGGGATTCAACATCATTAAAGCGATGGATACGGAGGCAAACCGCGTTTGGGGCAGACTGAACGAAAAATCCGGCAACTATACTGTAAGTACTCCCTATACCTTTTACACCTACAGCCGTAATCCTGACAGCACATCAGTGAAGTATTACCGCTGGGAAACCAGAGGCATCAATCGTTATATTGAGCTGACAAACATCGTTTTTGACAATTCCAAGGGTGCAAAAGACAGCTATAAAATCAGGGATGCTGAGGGTAATATCGTTTCGGCGGGTATTGCTGTATACTATGTGAAGGATGGAAGTGCGCCGAAATCCTATTCTCCCAGCAGCCGTCATGCCAATGTCACAGCAATCAGCTGGGATACCTTTATCCGCACAGCCATTCAGGAGCATCAGGAAACAAGGTATCGCACGGAGACAAAAACGGGACAGCAAACAAATTACGTTTCGTTCTTCTATCGAAGAAGTGAATATGACATTCAGTTCTATATGAACGAGACGGAGGCGTACAGGATTAACGGTCTTCCGCAGACAGCAAGGGCGGAATATGAGGAGTATGTGCCTGATGTACTGGAGAGATCCAGTATTCCCGACCCGGACAGCTATGCGCCTGAGGGTATGCAGTTCGACATCTGGTCCGAGTCGCCTACGGCAAGGGTAGAGTACGATAAGAAAATGCCGGCCAATCCGATTCGTCTCTACGCAACGTGGAAGCCCATTACCTACACTGTCACCACCGTCGGCGTGGACAGCGACAACGACGGGGCGGATGATGTCTACACCAGCAAGTACAACCACCTGCTCAAGGAGCTGGAAATCCCCACCCCCACGCAGGCAGGCGAAGTTTTCGTGGGCTGGAGGCTGGGCAGCGAGACGGGACAGGATATCGACGGCGAGTACCAGATCAGAACCAATATCAATATCTATCCCAAATGGTTTGACACCAGAGTGCGCAAGCTGGCCTATGACACCAACGGCGGCGTGGGCACAGCGCCTGTAGACGATTCGGAGTATCTGGTGGGAGCAAGGGCAGTCATCCATGACGGCACTGCCCAGAACGGTACAGCGCTCACAAAGACGCTTACGGACAACGACGGAAAGCCCTATACCGCAACCTTCGCCTATTGGAGCGATCAGGCAGACGGCACAGGCCGGAAGTTCTACCCCAGCAGAACCTATACCATTCTGGAGGGCGATCACAACAACGGCAGCAGCGATACCCTGACCCTCTATGCCCAGTATTCCCAGTACCGGGATGCCAATCTGTATTATGACCTGAACGCAGACAGCGACGAGAGCGCCAGATTTGTGAAGGACGATCATACGGAGTATACCAACACCAGGGACGGGCAGGTTGTTCTGCAGTTCCGGGACGATCTCCGGGGCACGGAGGACGGCATAACCAATGCGGGCAGGCCGAATACCCCGGTTGTAGTGGGTACAGGCCCTGACGGCGAAGCATTTACCCCTGTCCGCCCCGGCTACCAGTTTAAAGGCTGGGCAACGCAGCCGGATGCCGGCGAGGACGGCATTGTGGCGCAAAACGGGGATACGGCATACGTCAACACCCTCACCACCGGGGGCAACACGCTTTACGCAGTGTGGAAGATGAGCGATTACGTCTGTAAGGTGACAGACGCAAACCGCAGCCTGCTCTATGTGAAGAGAAACGGCGAGTATGTGGACGCTGTATTCCCCACAGTGGCGGATGCCTTCCGGGCAATTGCAAACAACTATATCTTCGTCAGGGGCGAGGGCGATACCTATACGGAGTATGAGGGCAGCGCCCATGTGGAGATGCTGGTGCAGGAGTACGCCATGAAGGCTGCGGCTGTCCTGCCTGATATTACAGCGGCGAGAAAGATCACCGATGTGACACTGACCACAGGCGAGAGACAGCCCGCTGACGGGAAATACCCCTATACCGGCACAACATCCGTCCTGAAAAGAGACAACAGCTTTGCATCGCAGTTCTTTACCGTCTACGGCGGCAATACCCTGAGCGTGGAGCACATCACACTGGACGGTATGGAAAAGCAGGTGGGCGTTCTGGGCGGATTGATCCACACGGAATGCGGCACCCAGCAGCACAATATCACCGTCAACCTGAAGCAGGGCGCAACGCTGCGCAATTCCTACGCAGGCTGTGACGGCGGCGCAGTTTATGTGAACAGCTATACCACCTTGAACATGGAGGAGGGAGCGCTCATTCGCAACTGCCGCTCCACCGGCAGCGGCGGCGCTGTGAATCTGGCCAATATAGGGCCGAGGTTCAATATGACCGGAGGCGCCATTGAGAACTGCTATGCGGGCTGCTACGGCGGCGCAATCGGCACGATCTGCGAGACGCAGGCCCACCCCACGCAGATCAATATCAGCGGCGGCACCATCAGCGGCTGCGAGGCGAAGACGTGGGCAGGCGCAGTGGACGTACACAACTATGTCCGCTTCAATATGACCGGCGGCGTCATCGAGCACTGTACGGCACCCGGAGCAGGCGCAGTGTATGTGTATGCGCAGGGCGAGCTGAACATGTCCGGCGGTGAGATCAGGAATAACACCACCACGGCAAATTACACTGCCACCACCGGCGTAGGTGCCATTACCCCCGCCGCTGCCACCACCAAGCTGAACTTCTCCGGAGCGCCCATTGTGTACGGCAACGTGGACAAAAACGGCAGGCAGGCAAACGTGCTTCTGAGCTTCCAGTCCAACGGGACGCAGGATGTGATCCACACCGTGGGCGAGGGTCTCACTCTGGGGGCAAAAATCGGCGTGTGGCCGATCTATGCCGCCAATCAGGACGAGGGCGAGCCCTTCGGCAATACCACGGCGGCGGGCGCAAACGACTCGCTGGAAGGCTTTATCAACGATTACTATACCGACCATGTGCCCGAGGCGCAGAGAAAGACCCTGCTGGGCTGGCCTGCGGCGAAGGACACGCAGGGCAAGAGCGTGTGGAGCGGCGCAATCTGCAAGATCGTTGACGGCGGGGAGGAGCATCCCTTTGTCAGCCTGAACAAAGCCGTGTCCTACGCCAGAAGCAAAATGGGCGGCACTGCCACCATTGAGATGCTGCAGGATTACACCATGCCCGATTGGGATGGGGTGAACCTGAACCAGACGAGCGACCATATCACCATCACCACCGCCGCAAAGACCGGGGACAACGTGCAGTTTAAGTACGTCGGCACCGGGGACACGGCGACCATCACCCGAGGCTATACAGGCGGGAGCATGATGAAGGTGGACGCAGAGGGTGCAGCGCTCACGGTGGACAGGCTGATTCTGGACGGCAGCAAGGGCAGCTATCAGTCCACCACGAACGGCGGTCTGGTGTGCGTCAACCGGGGAGAGCTGACACTGAACGCAGATTCCACCCTGCAAAACTCCGCCCTCTCCGGCGGCAAGGGCAGCGCAGTCTATCTGGCCGACGGCGCTAGTGCGGCCATGAACGGCACTACCATCACACAAAACAGCACCGGAGCTGCAACAGGCGCTGTTGAAGTGGGCGGAGTAAATGCCAGAGTGACCCTCAGTGCAGCGCCCACCATCTACGGCAACACGGACAGCGCAGGGCAGCAGAAGAATCTGGTGCTGAGCGCAAACAGCAACGATGTCATCCGCACCACAGGCCTGACCGGCGCAACGGTGGGCGTGTATGTGACCGAGGCGCAGTTTGACGCCCACGGCGGGGCGATGAAGCCCTTCGGCACCTATGACGACGCTTCCACCGGGAAGGAGCAGCTCCAGCTCTACCGCTTCGTCAATGATGTAAACGGCATGACCGCTGCTGCAAGAACCGGCGACAAGCGCATGATCTGGCTGAAGGTGGTACCCCTCACCGTGACCAAGCGGGTGGATGACAGCAAGAAGACCGGTGCGGAGGAGTTCATTTTCAACGTGAAAAGCGCCGGGGACAGCGGCTCCTACTACTGGACGGACGGCACGGACTCCCTCACCTTCACCGCCGGGGCGAATATCGGCACGGCTGTCACCCTAAAGGACACCGAAAGCGGTACATTCCGTGTCCCCGCCGGGGTCAGTCTGACGCTGACGGAGACCATGGCAGATGCCTCTGCGCTGGCACAGTACGACACCAGAGTGGACACCGGCTTTACCGGCCTGACGGCAGCACCCGCTGTCAGCGGACACTCCGCTGTCTTTACAGCCGACCCCGCTTCGGATGCTGCGGCGCTGACCGTCATCAACGGCAAGACGGAGATCATCATCGAAAACACCCTTGTGGACATCATGACCGCCGGAACCAAGGCATTCACTTATACGGTGGAGTTGAAGCGGGAGGGCAGAGCCCTGCAAAACTTCAAGGCGGGGGAGATCGAGGACATCAACAACAACCTGAACCCCCTGCAGACGGATGCTGACGGCAGGCTGACCCTTGTGCTGGCCGCCAACGAGTCCGTTCCGCTCAGTGTTCCCAAGGGGACGCAGATCAAAGTGACACAGGGAGAGACGGTTGCTGTGACGAGAGGCGATGCCGTTGAGACCTATCAGGTGGCGGATAAATACACCACCCGTGTGGAGTCTGAACGGGATGCGGAGAATCAGGCGGAGGCGTCCCTGCGTGACCATGTGTTCGCCATGACCGTGGACGGGGGAGACACCATCACCTTCACCAACACCCTGATCGGCCAGAAGCTGCGTATCCGGCTGGTGGGCAACGATACCGCCGGAGCGAAGGGGCTGGGCGGCGGCGTATTCAACCTGACCTGCGAGGAGCAGGGGGTTTACCTGAGCAGCCTGATCTCCAGTGAAAACGCTGCGAATCTGGGTCTTGTACAGTCTCCGGACGTGAGTGACGGTGTATTGTTCATCCTGCCTTACGGCGGCAGCTATACGATTCACGAATATGAGACGCCCAGATTCTACGAAAGCAGCGCTCAGGACATCGTTCTCAGTGCCACGAAGGAGGGGCTGCAGTTCACCGGAAGCTGGTCTGACCGGAACATTGCCGCCCCCACGATCTCAGAGCCGGATGCCGACGGCATTCGCACCCTTACCATCACGAACAACCGGAAGCTGGCTGCGATTACCGTTGTCAAGCATACGGATGCCTCCGTGAGCCGCAGCAGCGCCTACCAGTACACTGCCACAGGTCTGACACCGGCCTCCTTCCAGCTCTACGGCGTGGAAGGGGATGCACAAAAGCCCAACACCATCGTCTATGAGAATATCCCCTGCGGCACGGTGATCTCCCTCAGAGAGACCAACCCCGACCCGGACACCGCCGACATGAAGAACGTGATTCTGGTGACCACCGAGGAGCTGACCAGAAGCATTCCCATTCCCGGCGGCGTGGAAGAGGGCGGCGTGCTGAACACCGGCATCCTGACGGTGGATGGGGATATGACCGTCACCTTCACGCAGGCAAATATCAGCCAGAGCGTGCGTGTGCCCCTGACCAAGACGCTGACGCTGAATAAAACCTTCGCCCAGCTTACTGACGCTGAGAAGAATCAGTTGAAGGGTCTGGAATTCAAGTTCAACATGGTGGGAGACCCCCGGAATCCTGAAAACGGCGCAGTGGTGGCTCCCTCCCAGTACACCCTCAGAGTCGGTGACAAATGGGACGACAAAAAGGCAGAGGGCAGCACCCTGACGTGGGAGATTTCCAAGGCGTGGGGAATCAGCTTCAGCAAGCCCGGCGCATATTACTTCAAGGTAACAGAGGTGAATCCCGGCGTGAACGGGCTGTATACCTCCGACACCACGGAATGGACGCTCACCTACTACGTCGTGGAGGAGGGTGCGGAAGGACATAAGATCTACCGTGTGGCAGAGGAGTGCGAGTTGGACAGAACCACCATCTCCGCAACACAGGCGGGAACGGTTCAGAACGACATTCCCCTCTCCGGACTGTTCCATGTCTCCAAGGAGGTGGCCGGTAAGGGCAGCGTGGATGTGAGCCAGAACGGTAATACCATCCGAATGGAGCTGGAGCAGAGAGACTGTGTCCACACCTACGGCGCTATCACCACGGAGTTCAGCTTCGACTTCTCCCGCAGCTTCGAGATTTCCGGCACCATGCAGATGGTCAAGGAAGACGGCATGGCCTTTGCCTTCCAGACGAATAAGAAGGTAGCCCATCAGAATCAGGAGGGCGCCTATGGTCTGGACGACGGCCACTTCGGCACAGGCAATGGTTACGCCCATCAGGAGAAGTTCCTGAAGCTGGGTTCTGACGCCTCTGCGGCCACATATGCCAAGGGCAAGGTGGTCACCCAGAGCGGCATGGGCGACGGCTTCCTGTTCACCCTGTTCAACGAGCCGCTGAGCGGCATGGGATCCTTCATCATGGATGGTCTGAACCGTAAGCCCTACGCGCCGGACAGAGGTCTTCCCAACGGACAGCATTATGAGATTCTCACGCTGCCCAACGGCAGCATAGCCGGAGGCAATATCAACAACCGAACGGTTCACTACAACTACGAGGACGAGCTGCCCTACAGCTTCCACTTTGACTGCATTGACCATGAAAACGGCGTGGGCAAGCTGACCATCAAGCTGCTGGGCAAGACGATTGAGTACGACAGCTTCAACGCAAGGAACGTTTTCGGCTCCGGCTGGAAGCAGGTCTACTTTGTGCTGGGCGCAGGTGAGGACAACTACGCCACCGGCGCCATGTCCATCACGGACTTCCGCTATCTGGACGGCATCGAGACGGAGACAGCCGGCGCAACCTTCTGGGCAGACCGGGACGATGACGGTGAATTTGAGACCATGGTGAACACCGAAAACAGCCCTGCGCTGCCCGGTGAGACCATTCTTGTGCGCCATATCCTCACGCCTAAGGAGGCCTATGACCACACCTTTGAGATCAAGGCGCTCATCACCCAGCTCAAAAACACCACGACCGGGAAGAACATGGTGGGATACGATGCCTCCGCCTACACCCTGAACAGCGACGGGGAAGCGGTGGGCGTTGTAAACGGAGCGCTGCAAAACTTCTCTGCCAGAGTCTTTAACTCCTACAGTCTGGAGGACGGCATGATGGTTCCCGTGAGGAATTCTCCCACCTATCTGGAGTACAAGGTGACCGCCCCGGATGCCTACAACCAGATTGTGGCAGAGTCCGCCCTGTTTGGCGAGCCGCCCTTCGAAACGGCAAAGACCGCCACCTATGGCTTCCGCACAGAGGGGAAGATTGAGGAGCAGAAGGTCAGCTTTGCCAACAGCGCCCAATTTGTCAAGCTCACCTATGCCTATGGCTTTGAGAACAGGAAGGAGGAGCTGAGCCTGCTGAAAAACACCCTCCACTCCGTGAAGGCCGGGCCTGCCCGGACAGGCTATGTGTTCAAGTGGTGGGAGCGCAACACCGTTGCGTACCGTCAGGGCGATAGCATCCGCATGACAGAGGACATGACGCTGACGGCGCAGTGGGCGAAATCCGTCAAGGTGGAGAAGGTCTGGGTAGACACCACCGGGGCGGCGAACACAAACACCTCTATCGTCCTGCGCTTCACCAGCACATCCGGAACGGTCAAGCTGGACAGTACCCTGAACCAGACAGGGGGCGTTGAGGTGATTGGCGACAATCAGGTGAGGCTGAGCGTCGTAAACGGACGGTGGCCTGCGAGCTGGACAGTTGTGGTTGACCCCAATGTGGACGGCGTGACGGAGGCTGCCATTCCCGGCTTTTTCCAGCAGTTCAATACCGTGAACTTCGCAAAGGTTCCCTTCAACATCAAAGTGACCAACTACCGGGCGATCTGTAAGATCGTGGATAATAATGTGGAGAAGCCCTTCTACACCCTGAGAGACGCAGTAACCTATGCCCGGACGAACAAGGCCACGCTGCCCATGGACGGGGACAACCCGGTGAGAATCCAGATGCTGGTGGACTACGCCATTCCCAACGGGGATAAGGTGACGCTGAATCAGGCGGGAGATAACATCATCTTCACCACAGCGGCAAAGACCGGCGGCGTTTACAACTTCGCTCCAACCTTTACGGCGCAGGCCGGACGCATTCTCACGGCGGTGAAGGACGGAGAGCGGGTCATCACTCCTGCGGACAGCGATGCACAGGCGATTCTCGCCCGCAGCTACGACGGCGAAAGCCTGTTCAAGGTGGAAAACAAGGACGCAAAGCTCACCTTTGAGGCTCTTACGCTGGATGGGCGCAGACCCAGTGAAAACGCCGATGGGGAGGAAGTGGCCAACACAGGCTTCACCTGCACCGGAAACGGCGGCTTGGTCTACAACGGCAAGGGCACAGTCGTCCTTGAAAACAACACCATCCTGCGAAACGCCAAGGCTGGACTCGGCGGCGGCATCTACGCCGTGGGCGGGGACGATGATACCGCAACGGTGACGCTGAAGGGCGTCCTGCTGCAGGGGAACGCCGCAAGGACGGACGGCGGCGGCATCTACGCAGGCAATGGAGCTGTCCTTAATCTGAACGACAGGGAGCATCCCGCCGCAATCAAGGGGAACACCTGCCAGAACAACGGCGCAGGCATCTTCCTGGCCAGCGGCGCAAAGCTGAACCTTGCGGGCGCTCCTGACTTTGGCGGCGCAGATGTGTACACCGCTGATGTGACCGAGGACGGCGTGACCCATAACAAGGATGACATTGCAGGCAGTCAGGGCAACTTCGTCACCATGACCATGGACGCTGCTGCAGTCAATGGCGGCAAGGCGTACCCGAGAAGGGGTGACAGGGCAGTTGTCCGTCAGGACATCTACCTGTCTGAGCCGGGTGCTGAGAGCACAACGGAGCTGACCCAGTATATCCCCGCCAGCATTGTCCTCACCGGTGACATCACCGCACCGGCAGGCTCTATCTGGGTCTGGGCGGAGAGCCAGTACCGCTTCAAACAGCTCATGCCCTTCGCCGTTGCTGCGGATGGGGTGGAGTTCGTGGAGAGAGATACGGACGGCAATCTCCCGGAGGGGAAGCTGGACGCAGCACACCTGAAGGCGTTCCGCAACGCACGGGACGATGAGACTACAGAGAACGGCACAGATACCTACCTGTTTGGCACCATCGAGGGTGAGTTGGAAAACAAGGGTATCATCTACTGGACCGGCAGCACAGGTGCCCGGAAGGTCATCCTGCGGAAGGTGAACAGCGACTATGCCTCCGTAGCGAACCTCAAGTTCAATGTCTACAGGGGCAATAGTGACTCCTTCTATCAGCCCAAGGGTGCAGAGAACCCTCTCTCCAACCTGCCTGCAAGCAGAACGGGCGTATTCTGGATTGGAACCCTTCCCAACGGAACCTACATCATTGAAGAGGATACGGCTCCGAAGAGATACTTCTACATCATTGTGGATGATACAGGCATCTACGATAACCTGTATCAGAACGCAGCAGGTGAGGAGGTCTACAAGGTAGGCGGATTTGAAACCAAGGTGCAGGCGCAGATGGCGGCAAAGACCAAGTATGACGCAGTCAAGGCCGCTAAGAAGGCGGAAACGCCGTAACAATCCCCCCCTGTCCTTTACGGACAGGGGGGCAGATTTTAGAAGAGGGGCTGTCTCACGACAGGGAAAATACAGCCCTCTCAGTTACTTCGTGGCAGCCCCCTGTAGGGGCGCACAGTGTCCGCCCGGTCACCCCCCCAGTCAAAACGCAGACAAAGACCATCGGACTTTGTCTGCAATTAAGGAACCGCTGAACAAATCAGGCTACGGCGTCTGAGCGGTCTGTTTTCCGCCATCCGGGTCTAAAATCCCTTGAAATACGTCAG
>CAJOOV010000099.1 GCA_905236265.1 uncultured Oscillospiraceae bacterium
ACCTGCGGACTGGTGGGGCAGATCGGCGTCTATACCGGCTGGGTGAACGACGTGGCCGCCGGGACAAAGGCGGCAATCACGGCCACGGACTGGCTGGGGCTGGTGCTGATCTCCTTTGTCCTCCCCGCAGTGCTGGCGCCGCTGTTTAACACCCTCTGCCGCAAACTGGGCTGGGTGAAGGACGGAGATCTGAAGCTGGACTGATCGTCAGTGGCACCCAGATCCGGCATGGGCTGCGCTGCCCGTCCTGTCTATCCCTCTTGGAGGGAGACTGTCAGCGAAGCTGACCGGGGGAGCGCCCCGCAGGCTGACACAAATGAATCACCATAGACTCTAAAGGAGCTGTCCCCCCGCCGGGACGGCTCCTTTTGTTGACGAAAACCCGGTTCCATGATAGGATAGGCGGGAGATAAGCACAGGGAGGGAGCGAGATGGAAGAGGGTCAGTTTTCCCGCACGGAACGAATTTATGGCGAAGCGGGAATGCGCCGCCTTGCCGGGGCGAGAGTAGCGGTGTTCGGCGTAGGCGGCGTAGGCGGCTATGTGGTGGAGGCGCTGGCACGCAGCGGCGTGGGCGCACTGGATCTGATCGACGCTGACCGGGTCTGCCTCAGCAACCTGAACCGCCAGATCATTGCCACCCATGCCACGCTTGGTCAGCTCAAGGTGGAGGCGGCGAGGGAGCGGATTGCCTCCATCTCTCCGGCGTGCAGGGTGGAGACATACCCCGTCTTTTACCTCCCGGAGACAGCGGGACAGTTTGACTTCACAGTGTATGACTATGTGGTGGATGCCATAGACACCGTGACGGGGAAAATCGCACTGGTGGAGCAGGCGGCTGCCGCCGGAACGCCCATCATCTGTTCCATGGGCGCAGGCAATAAGACAGACCCCACGGCCTTTCAGGTGGCTGACCTGTCCAAGACCACTATGGACCCGCTGGCCCGTGTCATGCGCAGGGAACTGGGCAGGCGGGGCATCCGGCATATCAAGGTGGTCTACTCCAGAGAGCCTCCCCTGTCCCCCCAGTGGGGACAGGAGCATACCCGCAAGCAGGTGCCGGGGAGCAATGCCTTTGTGCCTGCGGCGGCGGGATTGGCCATTGCTGCCGAGGTGGTGCGGACGTTGAGCGGATTTACGGACGAGAGGGTGTGGTAAACGTGCCTGCGAAAAAAAGCGTCCCCTCTCAGGGGCTGGCACAGCTGAAGGCAGATTTGAAGCAGGGCACCATTGGCTCTCTGTACCTCTTCTATGGGGAGGAGGACTACCTGCGGGATTACTATCTGGGACAGCTTCAGAAGAAGCTGGTGGATAAGGGAATGGAGTCCTTTAACCTCCGCATCTTTCAGGGCGGCGATCTGGAGGTGCAGGAGCTGTCCGACGCAGTGGAGGCGCTGCCCATGATGAGCCAGCGCAGTATGGTGCTGGTCTGGGATTGGGATCTGTTTAAAAACGAACAGCGCCGGGAGCGGGTGCAGGAGATGCTGGAGGATCTGCCGGAGTACGTCTGCCTCATCTTTGCCTACGACACCATGGAGTTTAAGGCAAACGGGAACACGAAGCTGGGCAGGCTGCTGAAGCAGAAGGCTGTGGCCGTGGAGTGTGCGGCACAGGGGCAGAGCGATTTGAACAACTGGATGCGCCGTCGTCTGGCAAAGCGCTGGGACAAGGAGATTGACACCGCTGCGGCGGAGTATCTCACCTTTCTCTGCGGCGGACTGATGACGAATCTCACCGGGGAGCTGGACAAGGCGGCGGCCTATGCCAAGGGAAAAAGCGTGACGAAACGGGACATTGATGCCGTGTGCGACCCGGTGCTGGACGCAAGGGCGTTTCAGATGACGGACGCACTGAGCAGCGGCAACTATAACCGTGCCATGGAGCTGCTGGGACAGCTTTTGCGCATGGGGGAGAGCCCGGTGTTCATCCTCGCCGCACTGGGCAGGCAGCTTCGCCAGATCTGGTCTGCCCGCCTGACGCTGGAGCAGCGCAAGGGGGAGAACTATCTGGCAGCGCTGTGGGGCATCAAAAGCGGCTGGCAGCTTCGCAAGCTGATGGATGCCGCACGGGGTCATTCCCTGAGCTGGTGCCGCCGGGGAGTGGCGCTGGTGCAGCAGGCGGATTGGGAGATGAAGCTGGGAGGAGACGAGACAGCCGTGCTGACAGAGCTGATTTTGAAGCTGGCAGTGCCCAGACGGGGGGAGGGGCGATGAAGCTGCGCATTCGGGAGGCCATTGTGGTGGAGGGAAGGTATGACAAAAACACCCTCTCCCAGCTGGTGGATGCCCTGATTATCCCCACCGACGGCTTCGGCATTTTCAAAGACAGGGAGAAAAAGGCGTTTCTCCGCAGGGTTGCGAAGGAGCGGGGCGTGATTCTCCTCACGGACAGCGACGGGGCGGGCTTCGTCATCCGCAGCCACCTGAAGGGCGTGCTGCCCCCGGAGCAGGTCAAGCAGGCGTATATCCCCGACCTCTACGGCAAGGAGCGCCGAAAGGCAAAGCCCGGCAAAGAGGGTAAGCTGGGCGTGGAGGGAATGCGTCGGTCGGTGCTGGAGCAGGCGCTGCGCCGGGCGGGGGCTACGATACTGGGTGAGAGCGATGCCGGGGACACGCCGGCACACCCCATCACCAAGGCGGATTTCTTCCGCTGGGGGCTTACGGGACAGCCGGAGAGCGCACAGCGGCGGGATGAGCTGAAGCGCAGACTGGCGCTGCCCCAGCGCCTTAGTACCAACGCCCTGCTGGAGGTGCTGAACACCCTGTATGACCGTGCCGGGCTGGAGGCGCTGCTGATGCCCGGAGATGAGAAGAAAACGCCTGCAATCATTGACGAAAAGGGAAAAACGGAGTATAGTACAGAAGGATAAACGGGTTTTCTGCCCGACGGAGGGAAACGGAAGCTATGAAGCGCAGATGGTTGATTTTGCCCATTGTCCTGCTGGTGCTTGTCACAGCGGTGATGATTCTCTTTCTTACAAGCTCCGCCCGCCTCTCCATCGGTTACAGCGAAAAGAACGTGCTGGAATCGGAGCAGAGCGGGAATGCGCAGGTGGTGGAGGCGTGGAGCCAGGTCAGCGGACTCACTGCCGCCTGTGAGGAGAGCTGGCGGGGGCAGTGGCCGGACTGGTTCGGCGGCTTTGGCGTAGTGGAGAACGAGGGAGAGTATCTCACCAATGTGTATCTCACCCGTGACACGGAGGAGAACCGCAGGGCGGTGTGCGAGGCGGCGGGGGCGAGCCTGCGGGCGTATACCACCACGGATGTGAGCTGGAACGAGCTGAAGGCCACGCTGAGACGGGTGGACGGCATAAAGAGCTTTCCCGGCGTGCATATTCTCGGCATGGGGATTCAAATCGAGCGGCGCTGTGTCCGGGTCTACCTCTCCCATCAGGATGTGCTCACCACGATTGCCCTTGGCATGGTGCGGGGACCTCTTGAAGTGGTGATTATCCCGGTCACGCCCAATGTCCGCTCCGCCGTGCGCAACCCTGACGGCACGGTGTCGCTGGAGGTGGGCGGTCTGACCTATTCCGACGCAGTGACGCTGGAGCTTTCCACGGATGCCGCCTTTGAGGAGAACGTGAAGACGGTGGAGTGTGACGACAACGATGCCTCCATTCATCTCCCCGACCCCGGCGAGGGTTCGGCGTGGTATGTGCGGGCAAAGGCGTTTAAGACCGCCGAGGGCACGACCTATATCAGCGAGTGGAGCGCCGCGAAGACCATCAAGGACGCAGAATAAACGAAGAGAGGAGCTGTTCCCGCCGGGAACAGCTCCTTTTGTCGTATATTATTACTTCGGCAATTAAATAATTCCCGAAGTAATAATAAAATCATTTAAAGCCGTTTTGCTCGCCCCTTCGGGGCAACCGCAAAACATGGC
>CAJOOV010000100.1 GCA_905236265.1 uncultured Oscillospiraceae bacterium
GTCCGCATCATCGTAGTCCTGTCCCTCCAGGATCACCACGAACTCGTCCCCGCCGATGCGGAACACCGGGGAGTGCCGGAACACCTCGCACAGCACGCCGCAGCAGGTTTTCAGATACAGGTCACCCTTTTCGTGGCCGTAGTGGTCGTTCACATATTTCAGCTTATTGGCATCGGCCACCACAATGGCAAACTCTGCATCCTGCTCCTCTATGGTCTTTTGAAGCTCGGCGGCCACCTGACGGTAGGCGTTCTTGTTGCCCACATGGGTCAGGCCGTCATGGTTGGCGATGACGTACATCCTCGCCAGCTCCTGCTCCGTAGTGATAATCTTCACGATGGAATCCCGAATATCAATGCTCATACGCACCACGGCATTGGCAAGGGACTCCACCTCGTTTCCCGTATGGATGGCGGGAATCTCCAGCACCAGCTCCTCCGGGTTGCGGCTGCGCTCCGCCTTTTCCGCATACTCCACCACGCTGGATTCCAGCTGTTCAATGGGCTGGGTGATGTTCTCCGCCGCCCAGATGAGGAAGAAGAGGGTAAACACTGCGCCGATGCCCACTGTCAGACCCACGTTTACAATCGCCTGCATGGTCAGCAGGGTGTGGATCTCCTGAATGTCCACATCCACGCACAGCGCCGCCACCAGATGCCCACCCCTGTCCTTCAGGGGCAGCAGCCCGGTGTAATCGTCCCCCCACTGGCTGATCTCCTCAAAGAAGGACAGATGCCCGGAGTAGTAGGCGGTGAGGTATTGTTCCGCAGTCTCCGGGGAGTAGGAGTCCCCGGTGAGACCGTTCAGCTCCACCAGCTCGTCCGCCAAGTTCTCATACTCGTACTGGGTGACGGCGGCAATCACGTTTTTGATATTGTCCCGCTCTTCGGTGTTCAGGGGGACGATTACATAGAGGAAATGGATGTCCGTATTCTCCCGGAGCTGGTCAAGAAAAAGCTGGGTCTGCAGGTACTTCTCCGACTTTTCGCCGGTCTCCATACACTGCTTCAAATCGTCCACGTCAATGCCGGAGGCGGCATAGTAGAGAATGTTTTCCAGATAGTGCTCATATCGCTCATAGAGCATATGCCGGTAGGAGAGGTAGTTCACCACGCTGAGCACCATGCACAGCACCAAAATAAACAGCACACAGCCGTAAATGATGCTCTTTTTCAGCGGCTTTTTGTTCTTCAATGGAGCTGCCCTCCTGTGTGTACGAAATGCCGGCATCAGCACTCCCCGTCCTGCCCCTCCAGCTCCTCCATCTCATAAAGTCTGGTCTTGGCCAGAGAGATCACCTTCACGCCCTCTGCCAGATTCATCACCCGCACCCCCTGGGTCACACGGGAATACAGGCTGATCTGGTCTGCGCCGGTGCGGATCATGGTGCCGTCGTCGGAGATAATCAGCACGTCGTCTCTGGGCTTGACGATGGCCGTGGCCACCACGCTTCCGGTCTTGTCGGTGATATTATAGTTCTTGTTGCCGAAGCCGCCCCGGCTCTGGGGGGAATACTCCTCCACGGCGGTACGCTTGCCGTAGCCCTTTTCCGTGATGGTGAGCAGCGCCTCGCCGTGGCCGCAGACCTCTGCCCCCACTACATAGTCCCCCGCTCTCAGCTTAATGCCCCGCACGCCCACGGCATCTCTGCCCATCACCCGCACATCCTCGATGGAGAAGCGGATGGCCATGCCGTCATGGGTGGCAAGGAGCATTTCGTCCCCGTCCATGGTGAAGCGCACAGCGATGAGGCTGTCCCCCTCCTCCAGCGTCAGGGCGCGGATACCCGCCTTTCTGGCGGTGTTGATGCCGGCGAGGTTGATGCGCTTCACCGTGCCGTTTCTGGTGGCAAGCATGAGGTAGGCGTCCTCCCGGAACTCCCGGCAGTGGATCATGGCGGTCACCTTCTCCCCCGCCTCCAGGGGCAGCACGTTCACCAGATTGGTGCCCCGGCCTGCACGGGCGGTCTCCTGAATCTGGTAGCCCTTCTTCCGGTGTACCTTGCCCATATTGGTGAAGAAGAGGATAAAGTCATGGGTGGAGCAGGTGAACAGGGTCTCCACAAAGTCCTCCTCCCGCAGGTTCTGGGCGTTCACGCCCCGGCCGCCCCGGCGCTGGGCGCGGTAGGCGGAGACGGGGGTGCGCTTGATATACCCGGCGTGGGTGAGGGAGAAGACGCACTCCTCCTCCTCGATGAGGTCTTCGATGTCGATTTCGTCCTCTACGTCCTGAATCTCCGTCAGGCGCTCATCCCCGTACTTGTCCCGGATGGCGGTCAGCTCCTCCTTGAGCACCTGCCGCAAAAGACCCTCGTCCTCCAGCAGGCGGCGGAAGTAGGCAATGCGCTCCTCCAGCTCGTTATACTCGTTTTGCAGCTTCTCCCGGTCAAGCCCCTGCAGTGCCTTCAGGCGCATATCCAGAATCGCCTGTGCCTGCACATCGTCCAGCCCGAAGCGTGCCATCAGGTTTTCCTTGGCATCGTCGTAGCTGGTGCGGATGATGTGAATCACCTCGTCGATGTTATCCTGGGCAATCAGCAAGCCCTCCAGCAAATGGGCCCGCTCCAGCGCCTTTTTCAGGTCGTAGCGGGTACGCCGGAGGATAATCTCCTCCTGAAAGGCGATGTACTCGTCCAGAATGTGCCGCAGGGAGAGGATTTTCGGCTGGGTCTGGTTGTTCACCAGCGCCAGCATATTGATGGCAAAGGAGCTTTGCAGCTGGGTCTGGGCAAACAGGCGGTTCAAGACCACCTGAGCGTTGGCGTCCCGCTTCAGCTCGATGACAATGCGCATACCGTTGCGGTCGGACTCGTCCCGGATGTCGGAGATACCCTCCAGCCGCTTGTCCTCCACCTGCTCCGCCATGGCCTTGATGAGCATACGCTTGTTCACCTGATAGGGCAGCTCGGTGATGATAATGCGCATCCTGTCCTTGCCGAACTCCTCGAACTCGTGGCGGGCACGGACAATGATTTTGCCCCGCCCGGTGGCGTAGGCGGCACGGATGCCCGCCCTGCCCATGATAATGCCCTTTGTGGGGAAGTCGGGGCCGTGGACGTGCTCCATCAGGTCGGCCAGCGTCGCCTCGGGGTCGTCCAGCACGCAGATGGCGGCGTTAATGACCTCGGTGAGATTGTGGGGCGGGATATTGGTGGCCATGCCCACGGCAATGCCGGAGGAGCCGTTCACCAGCAGGTTGGGGAACCGGGAGGGCAGCACTCTCGGCTCCTTCCGGCTCTCGTCGAAGTTGGGGTCCCAGTCCACCGTCTCCTTTTCGATGTCCCGAAGCATCTCATTGGCGATCTTGGACATTCTCGCCTCGGTGTAACGGTAGGCGGCGGGGGGGTCTCCGTCCACGGAGCCGAAGTTGCCGTGACCGTCCACCAGCGGGTAGCGCATGGAGAAGTCCTGGGCCAGACGCACCAGAGCGTCGTAGACGGAGGCGTCGCCGTGGGGGTGGTACCGGCCAAGCACGTCGCCCACGCAGGTGGCAGACTTCTTAAACGCCTTGTCGCTGGTCAGCCCGTCCTCGTACATGGCGTAGAGGATGCGCCGGTGTACGGGCTTCAGACCGTCCCGCACGTCCGGCAGGGCACGGCCTACAATGACGCTCATGGCGTATTCGATATAGGATTTTTCCATCTCCGGAACCAGAGGAGAGGTGACAATCACCTGATCCGGGTAGCGGATCTCTTCCGGGTCGTAGTTTGGTTTCTTAGACATAACAAATCTCCGAATCCTTTGTTTTGGGTGTTGTGGGAGGGTTCTCCCCTCAATAATCCAAATTCACCGCATACCGTGCGTTTTTCTCAATAAATTCCTTCCTCGGCTCCACCTTTTCCCCCATGA
>CAJOOV010000101.1 GCA_905236265.1 uncultured Oscillospiraceae bacterium
GGACTCCCTGCGTCCCTGGTTCGAGGAGCATCTGGGGCCGGACTTCTCCAAAAACCGTGCCAAGGCCATGGCCATTCTGCAGGAGGAAGCCAGCCTGAACGAAATCGTTCAGCTGGTAGGCAAGGACTCCCTGTCCCCCAACGACCAGCTCACGCTGGAAACCGCCCGCATGATTCGGGAGGACTTTTTGCAGCAGAACGCCTTCGTGGACGTGGACACCTTCTCCGACTACCGCCGCCAGTTCCTGATGATGCAGATGATTCTGGACTACGACAGACTGTGCCGCAGCGCCCTTACCCGTGGCGCTGACCTGAACGCCCTGTTCAGCATCAACGCCAGAAACGGCATTGGACGTGCCAAGACCGTCCCCGTGGACGAGTATGAGTCCGCCTACGCCGCCATCGGCGCAGAGATGGAGCAGGAGATTGCTGAAATTGCCGCCAGAGGGGAGGAAGAGTGATGATTCGGGAATATAAGACAATTGAATCCATCAACGGCCCTCTGATGGTGGTGCGCCGTGTCAGCGGCGTGACCTATGACGAGCAGGCGGAGATTCAGCTCTCCGACGGCAGCATCCGCCGGGGCAAGGTGCTGGAGATCAACGGCGACACCGCCGTGGTGCAGCTCTACGAGCCCTCCGCAGGCATCAACCTTGCCCAGTCCAAGGTGCGCTTTCTGGGGCACCCGCTGGAGCTGGCTGTCAGTGAGGACATGATGGGCAGAGTGTTCTCCGGCATGGGCGTTCCCATTGACGGCGGCCCCGCCATTCTGGCCGAGGCGCACCGGGACATCAACGGCCTTGCCATGAACCCCGCCGCCCGTGACTATCCTGACGAGTTCATCCAGACCGGTATTTCCACCATTGACGGATTGAATACGCTGGTGCGCGGGCAGAAGCTGCCCATCTTCTCCGGCTCCGGCCTGCCCCACAACCAGCTCGCCGCCCAGATCGCCCGTCAGGCAAAGGTGCTGGACGATGAGAGCAAGTTTGCCGTGGTGTTCGCCGCCATCGGCATCACCTTTGAGGAATCCGAATACTTCGTGCAGGAGTTTACCCGCACCGGCGCTCTGGACCGCTCGGTAATGTTCATCAACCTTGCCAACGACCCCGCCGTGGAGCGTATTTCCACCCCCCGTATGGCACTCACCGCCGCCGAGTATCTGGCCTTTGACCGGGGTATGCACGTTCTGGTCATCCTCACCGACATCACCAACTACGCAGAGGCTCTGCGTGAGGTGTCCGCCGCCAAGAAGGAAGTGCCGGGACGCCGGGGCTATCCAGGCTACCTGTATACCGACCTTGCCACCATGTACGAGCGTGCGGGACGGCATCTGGGACAGCCCGGCTCCATCACCATGATTCCCATTCTCACCATGCCTGAGGACGACAAAACCCACCCCATCCCCGACCTGACGGGATACATCACCGAGGGTCAGATCATCCTCTCCCGTGAGCTGTACCGCAAGGGCGTTCTGCCTCCCGTGGACGTGCTGCCCTCCCTGTCCCGTCTGAAGGACAAGGGCATCGGCGCAAAGAAGACCCGTGAGGATCACGCAGGCACCATGAACCAGCTCTTCGCCGCCTATGCCACCGGTAAGGAGAATCAGGAGCTGATTGCCATTCTGGGCGAGGGCGCCCTCTCCCCCACTGACCTGAAGTACGCCAAATTCGCCAACGAGTTTGAGCGCCGTTATGTCACCCAGGGACAGGACGAGAACCGCTCCATTGTGGAGACGCTGGATCTGGGCTGGGAGCTGCTGAAGATCCTGCCGGAGAACGAGCTGAAGCGCATCAAGCCGGAGTTCATCGAAAAGTATCTCCACCGGGACGAGCAGTAAAGGGGGTGCCGTGGAATGCCTTCCGCACAGGTAAACGCCACCCGCATGGAGCTGACGAAGCAGAAGCGCAGGCTGGCGACCTCCTCCCGTGGACACAAGCTGCTGAAGGACAAGCGGGATGAGCTGATGAAGCAGTTCCTTGACCTGATTCGTGAGAACCGGGCGCTTCGGAAAAAGGTAGAGGAAGGGCTGATGCAGGCCCATGGCTCCTTCACCGTCGCATCCGCCCTGATGAGCAGCGAGATCATGGAGCAGAGCCTGCTCTACCCCAAGCAGAGTGTGGACTTGGACATGAGCTTCAAGAATATCATGTCCGTGAACGTGCCCCAGTACCGCTTCACCACCCGCAGCGCCGACGCCGGAGAGGTCTACCCCTACGGCTTCGCCACCACCAGCGGCGAGCTGGACAGCGCAGTGGATGCCCTGTCCTCCGTGTTTGAGGATATGCTGAAGCTGGCGCAGATTGAAAAGGCCTGCCAGCTCATGGCGGAGGAGATTGAAAAGACCCGCCGCCGGGTGAATGCGCTGGAATATGTGGTGATTCCCGACTGTCAGGCAAAGATCAAGTCCATCTCCATGAAGCTGGACGAGAACGAGCGCAACAACACCATTCGCCTGATGAAGGTGAAGGATATGATGCTGAACGCCGAGATTGAGGAGCGCCGCAAGCGCACCGCCGAGGCCATCAGCCAGAGTCGCAATTGACGAATGCAAAACAGCCGACCCGGTTGGGTCGGCTGTTTTCGTATGATTTGCCATTTTTCAGGGGCTGCCTCATTTTGTGAGACAGCCCCTCTTCGTTTTACAGTATTACTCCTTATTGCGCACATCCACATGCCAGATACGCTGGGCGTAATCGACAATGGAGCGGTCGGAGGCAAAGATGCCGGAGCGGGCGATATTCGTCAATGACATCCGGTTCCAGCGCTTCTGATCCTGATAGGCCTTGGCAACCTGCTCCTGCTCATAGCGGTAGCTCTCGAAGTCAGCCAGCAGCAGATAAGGATCAGCCTGACCGCCGTTGCCGAACATGAGGCCGTTGGACAGGTCGGAATAGCTCTTGCCGTCGGAGAAGCCCTGAGAGATATTGTTCAGCACGTCCCGGATGGCCTGAGACTGGTTGTAATACTCGTAGGAGTTGTAGCCGTAGCGCAGCTTATCTGCCACCTCGTCCGCCTTGAGGCCGAAGATGAAGATATTCTCGTCCCCAACCACCTGATGCATCTCCACATTGGCACCGTCCTCTGTGCCGATGGTCAGAGCGCCGTTCATCATCAGCTTCATATTGCCGGTGCCGGAGGCCTCCTTGCCTGCGGTAGAGATCTGCTCGCTCAGCTCGGCGGCGGGCATCAGCTTCTCTGCCAGAGACACACGGTAGTTCTCAAGGAAGAACACCTGAAGCTGTCCGTCGCAGCGGGGGTCGCTGTTGATCTGCTTCTGCAGGGAGACAATCAGCTCAATGATGCGCTTGGCAGTGGCATAGCCCGCTGCGGCCTTTGCACCGAAGAGGAAGGTGCGGGGCTGAATCTGCTTGCCCTCCTGAATCTGGTGATACAGGTGGATAATGTTCATCACGTTCAGAAGCTGGCGCTTGTACTCGTGCAGGCGCTTCACCTGAACGTCAAACATGGCATCGGGGTTCAGTTTGAAGCCGAACTCCTTGGCGGCATAGGCGGCAAAGGCCTCCTTGTTGTCCCGCTTGATCTTGGCAAGCTGGTTCAGCACGCCGGCATCCTCCCGGCCTGCCTCGAACTTCTTCAGCAGCGTGGGATGGAGGAGGTATTCATCGCTCCCGGTGACATCACGAATGAGCTTGTCCAGCTCAGGGTTGATCTCACTGAGCCAGCGGCGGTGGTCAACGCCGTTGGTGACGTTGGTAAACTTCTCCGGCGTGCGGAGGTAGGCGGTGTGGAACACGTCCTTTTTCAGAATCTCGGAGTGGAGGGCGGCAACGCCGTTGACGGCATAGCAGGCGGCAACGTCCAGATTTGCCATACGCACGTCCCCGTCCCACATGATGGCCAGCTCCTTGGCCTTGCGCTCGTCATTGTGGAAGAACGCCCGCACCTCCTTGAGATACCGGTTGTTGATCTCGCAGAGAATCATAAAGATACGGGGCAGCAGACCCTGAATCAGAATCTGAGGCCAGTGCTCCAGCGCCTCTGCCATAACGGTATGGTTGGTGTAGGCCACGGAGCGGGTGGTGATGTGCCACGCCTCGTCCCAGCCCATGCCCTCCTCGTCCATGAGGATCCGCATCAGCTCAGGAATAACCATGGTGGGGTGGGTGTCGTTGATCTGGAAGACGTGCTTCTCGTGGAAGTTCTTCAGGGTGCCATAGAGCTTCTTGTGCTTGCGCACCACGGACTGCACCGTGGCGGAGACGAAGAAATACTGCTGCTTCAGGCGCAGGCTCTTGCCCTCGTAGTGCTCGTCAGCGGGATAGATGACCTTTGCAATGGTCTCGGCGGTAATCTGCTGCTCCACCGCCTTGAGATACTCGCCGCTGTTGTACAGGCTCATATTCACCGCCGCAGGGCTCTTGGCATCCCACAGGCGCAGCTTGTTCACATGGTCAGTCTGGTAGCCGGCAATCATCATATCCTTCGGCACAGCCAGAACATCGGTGCAGTCTCTCTGGGTGCAGACCAGCTTGCCCTCCTCGTTCCAGTGGGAGTCCACCGTACCGCCGAAATGGACGGTGACGCTCTCCTCCTCGTGGGGCATCAGCCATGCGTCGCCCAGCTCCAGCCACTCGTCCGCAAGCTCGATCTGCTTGCCGTCGGAGATCTTCTGCTTGAACAGGCCGAGCTGATAGCAGATGGAATATCCGGTGGCGGGAATCTCCTGCGTGGTCATGGACTCCAGATAGCAGGCGGCCAGACGGCCCAGACCGCCGTTGCCCAGAGAGGCATCCGGCTCCAGCTCAAACAGGTCGCCCGGCTCGAAGCCGATCTCCCGAATGGCAGCCTTCAGGGGTTCCAGCACCCCCAGATTGTAGGCATTCTTCACCAGAGAGCGCCCCATCAGGAACTCCATGGACAGATAATGCACCTGACGTGCCTGAGTCTTGTCAATCCGGCGGGACGTGTCGATCCGGTTTGCGGACATCAGATCCCGAATCACCAGCGCACATGCCTTGAACATCTGGGCATCCGTCGCCTCGGAGGGAATTCTGCCGAAGTTGCGGCGCAGCTTGCCCTCGATCAGGGTGCGAAGCTCTTCCTTGGTGTAATTCTTCATAGATGTGCCTCCATTTCTATTCTGAGCAGAGGGAGCGGATGCCGGAGGGTGTCCGCTGCGTCTGCGAAAAACGACCTTTTAACCTATTGAGAGTACCACACGAGCGGATTGTTGTCAATTCCTGACACTATATTTTCTCAAATAATGCCTAAAATATCTGAATCCAAGGCACATTTTGTAACAAATATGTCAGCTATAGGAAAAATCTTCCAGCATGTTTTTTCTCTGCCAAACCACAATAGCAGTATTCCCCAACGGAAAAGAAAGGAAACAGACCCATGAAAAAACGCTTGAATATCCTTATCACCCTCCTGTTTGTCCTCGCCTCGGTGCCGCTGTGGGGCTTTGCCGCAGATGCGGAGAGCCTGCCTCCGGTGGAGGTTCACGCAAAATCCGCGCTGCTGATGGAGCGGGAGACGGGAACGGTGCTCTATGAGTCCAACGCCCGCCAGCCGCTGCCCCCTGCCTCCGTGACAAAGGTAATGACCATGCTTCTGGTGACAGAGGCGGTGGACAACGGCAGCCTGTCACTGGACGAGCCTGTCACCGCCAGCGCCTATGCCGCAGGCATGGGGGGCAGTCAGGTCTATCTGGAGGAGGGGGAGCAGATGAGCGTCAGCGAGATGCTCAAAGCCGTTGCGGTTGCCTCCGGAAATGATGCGGCGGTGGCGCTTGCCGAGCATCTGAAGGGCAGTGAGGCCGCCTTCGTGGACGCCATGAACGCCAGAGCAAAGGAGCTGGGCATGGAGGACACCCACTTTGTCAACTGCACCGGGCTGCCCGCCGAGGGACATGTCACCACCGCCTACGATATTGCCCTCATGTCCCGCCAGCTGCTCAGCCACGAGACCATCCGCCCCTATGTGGGGACGTGGATGGACACCCTGCGCAGCGGCTCCTTCCAGCTTGCCAACACCAACAAGCTGATTCACTCCTTCAACGGTGCCACCGGGCTGAAAACCGGCTTCACCCAGGACGCAGGCTTCTGTATCTCCGCCAGCGCACAGCGGGAGGGCATGGAGCTGATTGCCGTGGTGCTGGGCAGCGAGACCTCCGCAGACCGGTTTGACAGCGCAAAGGCGCTGCTGAACTACGGCTTCGGCGGCTGGGCCATGGCTGACCTCTCCCCCGCAGACCCCATCCCCGCCGTACCTGTGTCTCTGGGCGAGACAGCGTGGATACAGCCCGAGCCGGAGTGTGCCACACGGCTGCTGCTGCCCAAAAATGAGGCAGGTATGCTGGAGGTCACCGCAGAGACGGTGGAGGGAGTGGAGGCTCCCGTGGAGCCGGGGCAGGTGCTGGGAACGCTTCGTGCCTTTGTGGACGGGGAGCAGGTGGGAGAAATCTCCCTGATTGCCCCCACGCAGGTGCCCCGGCGCTCCTTCGGGCGGCTGTTTCAGGAGATGCTGTCCGGTCTGGTCTGACGGCGGGCGGGGCGGCTCAGCCGCCGCCCCGTTTCCCCTGATACTTCTCCCTCGTGGCCATGCCGCCCCGGATGTGGCGCTGCGCCTTGTTCTCCTCCAATACCGGGAGCACCTGCCGGTACAGTCCCCGGTTGATGGCGGGCAGGCGCTCCCGGATGTCCTTGTGTACCGTGGACTTGCTGACGCCGAACGCCAGCGCCGCCGACCGTACCGTGGCCTTATGCTCTATGATGTAGGCAGCCAATGCCTGCACCCGCTCCTCAATGTTCCCCTTCATGGGCAGCAACTCCAATTAATGGTCTTTCTGTCCCCCGCAGCGGCGCTGCGTGCGCTTCCCTTTCGCATACGAAAGCCTATGCGCCCCCTGCGGTGTACATTCCCCCAAATACAGCGGACGGATTTGTGAAGAAAGCTCACTTTTGGAAAAATATACGTTTAAACTATTGCACTTTTTACAGAATGTACTATAATATGGTTATGCACGAAAACTGCAAATCCACAGGCGCTCTCTACAGCGGAGCGTCTCATTTACACAAAGGAGTGCTGCGTATGAGCAAGAAGTTTGTATATCAGTTCTATGAGGGCAACAAGGACATGCGGGAGCTGCTGGGCGGCAAGGGTGCCAACCTTGCTGAGATGACCAACGCCGGTATGCCCGTCCCCAAGGGCTTCACCGTCACCACC
>CAJOOV010000102.1 GCA_905236265.1 uncultured Oscillospiraceae bacterium
ATGGAAACATTGATCTGTCGCATAAGTAATCCTTCCTTGTTTGGTTTGTGTTGTATGTGCAGGGGCGCACCTCGCCCGCTCCCCTTACGTCTCCACCCGCTTGCCCATGAGATCGGCAATCTTATTCACCTTCTGCATGAGCTGGCGGAACTGCCCCGGATTCAGGCTCTGCTGTCCGTCGCACAGGGCGTGGGCGGGGTCGTTGTGTACCTCCACAATCAGCCCGTCCGCCCCGGCGGCAATCGCCGCCATGCTCAGCGGCTCCACCAGATAGCTGTACCCCCCGGAGTGGCTGGGGTCTACGATGACGGGCAGGTGGCTCTTCTGCTTGATGACCGGGATTGCGGACACGTCCAGCGTGTTGCGGGTATAGGTCTCGCTGGTGCGGATGCCCCGCTCACAGAGGATGACGTTCTGGTTCCCCTCGCTCATAATATACTCCGCCGCCATCAGCCACTCCTCGCAGGTGGCGCACAGTCCCCGCTTGAGGAGAATGGGCTTGCTCATCCGCCCGGCCTGCTTCAAAAGCTCGAAATTCTGCATATTCCGGGCGCCGATCTGCACCAGATCCACCTTCTCCTCGAAGATTTCGCAGTATTCCGGGCTGACCAGCTCCGTGACGATAGGCAGTCCTGTCTCCGCCTTCGCCTCCAGCATCAGGTTCAGCCCCGGCAGACCCAGCCCCTGAAAGGAATAGGGGGAGGTGCGGGGCTTGAAGGCGCCGCCCCGGAGGATGCCCGCCCCCGCCTCCTGTACGTCTGCGGCGATCTGGACGATCTGCTCCCGGCTCTCGATGGAGCAGGGGCCTGCCATGACGGCAAAATGCTCCCCGCCCACCCTCACGCCGGAGACATCCACCACGGTGTCCTCCGGGTGGAACTTCCGGTTCGCCTTCTTGTACGGCTCGGAGATCCGGGCAACCCGCTCCACAACGTCAAACTGCTGTATCTTACCCATGTCCAGCGCCGTGGTGTCTCCCACCAGCCCCAGAATGGTGCAGTCTACGCCCACCGTGACGCCCACGGTGAAATTCTTCGCCTCAAAATATGCCTTCATCCGGCGCACGTCGTTTTGTCCGGTGCCCGGCTTTAAGATCACTACCATGGCAAATGTCTCCTTTGTATCCCAATGGAAACAATTGTACCAGTTACAGCGGGAATTGCAAGAATTATTTTCAGAAAAGGTCAAAAAAACAGGGCAAAACCGGAGAAAAAACAGTCTTTTCCACAGTTGAAACCCCTTGCAGGGTACTTTATAATGGTAAACAGAAACGCTGAAGCCATAACAGAAAAGGGAGTGCCGCCATGATCTATGTCTACGCCATGGACATTATGAAGCTGGAACAAAATCTGGATGCCTACCGCAACGCCATCCCGGAGGGGCGGCTGTATCAGCTGGGGGCGCTGCCGGGGCAGGAGAAGTGGCTGTCCCTGGCGGCGGAGCTGCTGTTCCAGCGCTCTGTCCACCGCCATTGCCGGGAGGTGCCCACCCCGGTGAGCCGGGACACGGACAAAAACGGCAAGCCCTATCTGCTGGGCAGGCCGGATTTCCACTTCAACCTCTCCCACTCCGGGGTGTGGGCGGTGTGCGCCGTGGCGGATAACCCTGTTGGTGTGGACATCCAGCAGACCCGCCCCATCTCCCTGAAGATTGCAAAGCGCTTCACCCCGGAGGAGCAGTATCAGATTGAAAATGCGATGGGGGACGACAAGGCGGAGCTGGTGTTTAACCTTTGGGTGCAGAAGGAGGCATTTCTGAAATGCACCGGGGAGGGGCTGCGCCGCTCCACCCGCAGCTTTCAGGCGCAAAACCCCGGCAAGGGCTATGTGACCCAGCTGGTGGACTTCCCCGTGGCGGGGTATCATCTGGCCGTGTGTACCCGGCAGGAGGAGCAGGAGGACGTGCAGCTTATTATTATGCCGTTTTGATACTGTGGACTGGTTGCACCGTTTTATCTGCGTCCTGTAGGGGCGCACATTGTGCGCCCGGTTACTCCCCCAGTCACTGCGTGACAGCCTTTTTGCAGAGGAGTGCCTTCGGCATTTCATCCCACTCGCCCTGAAACGTGCCACCGGCACGTTTCCGAGACGGGCTCACTCTAAGAGGGGGCTA
>CAJOOV010000103.1 GCA_905236265.1 uncultured Oscillospiraceae bacterium
ATCCCCGCCTTTCTCACCAAAGAGATGGAGAAACAAGTCTTCCAACGTCAGACCTTCCTCTACCGCTGACGGTATAGGCTGTGTCTCTGACACGATCCTCAGCTCCGCCCCGCCCGGCACCGTCTTTCGGTTGGAGACCATAGATTGCCTTTGGAGCCGGTCAGCATCCTGCAAAGGTACCGTGCAGCTCCATGCTCGGACCCATGTAGAGGAGAGCAGTTCTTCCTCTGTACCGGAGAGGCGGATTTTACCGTCCTTCATAAACAGGATCTCATTGGCGATGGACTCGATATCCGACACAATGTGGGTGGAGAGCAGTACCAGCCGGTCTTGGGCCAGCTCGCTGATGAGATTGCGGAAGCGGATACGCTCGCTTGGGTCAAGCCCTGCTGTGGGCTCGTCCAGAATCAGGATGCCGGGGTCATTCATCATGGCCTGGGCGATGCCCACCCGCCGCTTCATGCCGCCGGAGAGCTTCTTCATCTTTTTGTGTCTGCCTTTGCTCATGCCTACCTGATAGAGCAGCTCATTGACCCGTTTCCGGGCAAACGCAGGACGAAGTCCTTTGATGGAGCCAATATACATCAGATAGTCGTTGACGGTGAAATCCGGGTAAAAGCCAAACTCCTGAGGGAGATACCCCAGCAGCTTTCGGTACTCCTCCTCCATCTGAAAGATATCTCTACCGTCACAGGTGATAGAGCCGGAGGTGGGATGGAGGAGGGTGCAGAGCATCCGCATCAGGGTAGTCTTGCCAGCCCCGTTGACACCCAGCAGACCATACACCCCGTTTTTCATGGTCAGATTGATGTGATCTACCGCACGAAAACCGTGAAATTCTTTCGTCAGATCTGAGATTACAAGTTCCATATGGTGATTCACCTCACAAATTGTATTGATAATGGTATTCAGCATCTCTCCACATACGAGCCACGCAGTAGCACAGGTAGAGAATGGACAGAACGACAGCCCCAATCCAAACCGGGGTGGAGACAGCGCAATAAACATCCTCTCTTAACACCACCAGCGTCCAGACGGAGAGCCAGAACAGGCAGGCAATGAGAGAAGGTACTATACCCCGGTGGCTGCCGAACATATGAAAACAGATACAGCAGGTCACCAGCATGGGCAGCAGAAACTGCACGATCAGCTCCATGGTGGAAAGCCCCAGAGACACTGCGCTTACGGTGAGAAATACCGTCAGCAGAACCAAGTCCACCATGCCAAAGAGCACCATTCTTGCCGCCACAATTTTTCGCAGGGAGAACAGGGCGGCGCACTCCACTTCAAGGGAACGGCTGGTATCGTTTTTCCAAAGCTCCGGCAGAATCAGAATGACAAAGACAGGGGAGAGGACGCCCATACACCGCCCGGTGTAGTAGTCGCTCTCTGATAGTTTTAAAAACAGCCACAGGAACAGCAGTACTCCCGCCTGCAGTCCCCACCAGATCTTCTTCACATAGAATGACTGCTGGTAGAGAAATTCCCACCATGTGATGCTTCCCTCTGCCTCGCTCTTCCAGAACGCCTTCTGGGCAGCTCGAATGGTGTGGGTCAGGGCCTTTTCGTTAACAGCAGCTGAATGTGCCTCTTTTGCGAATGTGTTCAACCGCTCATCCAGTGTCATGGATATTCCTCCTCTCCAAGATCGTTGCGCAGCAGCTCTTTCCCTCGCTTGAGGCGATACTTCACAAGGGGCAGGCCGATGCCTGATACCTGTGCGATTTCCCTCTGCTTCAGTCCCATAAAGTAGTGCAGAATGATGACCTCCCGCAGTTCCTCCGGCAGACGGTCAACCGCTTGCCGAATGTCCAGCTTGCGGTCAAGGTCTGACATGGAAGCTGCCTCGCTGTCCTGCAATTCCTGCTGCTTAGACTGTGTTTTGCAGCTATCCCGGCACAGATTTCTGGCAATCACATACAGGTAATTGGCTAGCTTGCCGGTGTGATGATAGGAGGAAAAGGAGCGAAAGAAGCGTTCAAAGGTCTCCTGGGTCAGATCCTCAGCAAGCTGGTGATCCCATGTGTGGCAGCGGCAGTAGCGCAGAATGGAGGGATAGTGCTTGCGGACAAAGGTTTCTATGGCGGCCTCGTCGCCCCTTCGCATTTTACGGATCAGTATAAAGTCAGTGTCCAAGTGCTCCTCCTTTCCGGTTACTGTGAAAGCGCTTTCAATAGGTTTAACGGTGTAGACAGGCAAAAGGATAGGTGTTTTCGAAGTTTTTCAGTTCCTATGCTATACGGCAAATAAAACAGAAGCAAGTCATTACACTGAAAAAGAACCACAGCAGACAACCGTTTACGCGGGTGAACTGCTGTGGTATAATGCAAACAAGCCGGAATAATGGAACAAAATCAAGGCGGGGTGAGCAAAGCATGGATGAACTGCAGATACTGGAACACGCCAAAAACTATATGGACAAGCTGGCACAGGGAATCAATCCTTTGACGGGCGAACCGGTTCCGGAGGACGAGCTGATCAACAATGTGCGTATCAGCCGGTGTTTTTTCTATGTAGCAGAGGTCTTGGGAAAAGTAGTGGAACAGGGAGGATTAGAAGCTGTTGCAGCAGCAAGACGAAGCAAATCCCCTGAATTGCCGCCGTTTCATATTTCACAGGAAGCGCTGCAGGCTTTCAATTACTCTGACGAGCCGCTTTTGGTCACACATATCGCAAACCGAGTCAATGCGTTAGTAGATACGTCATCCACGAAGAAGCTGTCCGGCTCTTTGATTCTGAAATGGCTGGACAGCATCGGGATGGTAGATGTGGTTTTGACGGAAGCAGGAAGAAAGAGCAGACGTCCAACTTCACAGGGAAATACCATTGGGATTACTGTGCAGATGAGGGATGGCTACAATGGTCCTTATCAGGCTGTCACCTATAACCGTCAAGCGCAGCAGTTTATCATCGACAATATGGAGGCAATTACGGCGCAGGCTGAGATGTAAAATTGTTCAAAAAGCGATCTACTGTTAGCGCAAATGGAATTTAGTCCCAGTGCAAGTCAAAAAGTTTTCCCTTACGTTTTCCCTTAAGCGAATATCAGCCAATATCACAGCCTGATATATACTGAGAAATAATTGCTGAATGTACAGAAATCAAGGAACTATTAAAACTTTTTACTACATCATTGTAAGACGGGCTCCAATTCAAATCCCTCCTTCCGCGTAGAAGCAATCCCTCTAAACCGTTTGGTTTAGAGGGATTTTTCTGTGGTTGTG
>CAJOOV010000104.1 GCA_905236265.1 uncultured Oscillospiraceae bacterium
ATCTGTCAGGAGCGGTGTGTCCGGGACGAGGAGCACTGGTACAGCGTGCTGCTGGTGCAGGGCGGCGGGACGAAGGCGAAGCTGACACCTGCCACGGAGCTGGCAGGGCGGCCGGAGACGTGGAAGAGGGGAGACCCATGGGAGGCGTTTCTGGACGACCACATCGCACGCCTGCGCCGTCAGCAGCAGGGACTGCGCCGCAGCGCCCAGCCGGACGCCCTGCGGCTGGACACGCTGGAGGAGACGATTTTGGAGCTTGCGGCGCTGAAGCGTCAGGTGCAGGCAGAGAGGGAGGCATCATTATGACAACCGTTTGGGAGATCTATCATTTTTTGGATACAAAGGCGCCCTTTGCCCTGCAGGAGGACTGGGACAATTCCGGCCTTCTGGCAGGAGATGCGTCGGGGGAGGTGCAGCGGGTTCTGGTGGCGCTGGATGTGACGGAGCAGGTCATTGAAGAGGCATCTGCGCTGGGTGCGCAGCTCATCGTCAGCCACCACCCCCTCATCTTCCGCCCCGTCCGGCAGGTCACCCTCTCGCCGGAGGATCTCACCGGGCGAAAGCTCTGGGCGCTTGCCCGCCACGGCATCTCCGCCATCTGCTGTCATACGAATCTGGACGCAGTGGAGGGGGGCGTGAATACGGCGCTGGCACAGGCGCTGGGTCTGACCCATATCACCCTGCTGGAACAGGCGGGAACCGCCCCGGACGGCACAGCCTATGGTATAGGCCGTGTGGGAACGCTGGCGCAGGAGATGGAGGTCAGGGACTTTCTCGCTCTGGTGCAGCGCTCCCTGCACCCCGCCTGCCTGCGCTACACCCCCGGAGGGGGGACAGTGCGCCGGGTTGCCGTGGGCGGGGGAGCCTGCGGGGATATGCTGATGCAGGCGTATCACGCAGGCTGCGATGCCTTTGTCACCTCGGATCTGAAGTACAACCACTTTCTGGACGCTGCAGAGCTGGGGATGACGCTGGTGGATGCAGGGCATTTCCCCACGGAAAACGTGGTGGTGCCTGTTCTGGTGCAGTGGCTCCGCAAGGCGTTTCCCGCACTGGAGGTCTGCCCCAGCGCCTGTCACAGGGAGGTCATCTGTGCCTTCCCCGGAGAGAATGGGACAAAAAGTGAAGCCTGACCTCTTGTCAGACGGAGAGATAAGTGCTATAGTTACGGGGATTGTGTGAGTATCTCCACGAAAACATAGGAAGGATGAATGAAGCATGTCCGGACATTCCAAATGGAATAATATTCAGAAAACGAAAGGCGCCGCTGACGCAAAGCGTTCTCAGGCGTTTACCAAGATCTCCCGTGAGATGATCGTCGCCGTAAAGATGGGCGGCTCCGGAGATCCCAAGAGCAACTCCAAGCTGGCCTCCATTATCGCCAAGGCCAAGGCGGTCAATATGCCCAAGGACAACATCAAGCGCACCATCGAGCGGGCGCTTGCCGCAGGCAATACCGACAACTATGAGGATGTGGTCTACGAGGGCTATGGTCCCTCCGGCGTGGCCGTGATCGTGGAGGCGCTGACGGACAACCGCAACCGTACCGCCCCCAATGTGCGCCATATCTTCGACAAGTACAACGGCAATCTGGGCGCAACCGGCTGCGTGAGCTGGAGCTTTGACCGCAAGGGCGTGATCGTACTGGACAACGAGGACGAGGAGCTGGATGAGGAGACCGTCATGATGGATGCGCTGGAGGCCGGCGCAGACGACATGGAGGTGGACAACGGTGTCTTTGTGGTCTATACCGGCACGGACAACCTGGCCGAGGTGAGCGAGGCGCTGGAGGCAGCCGGCTACACCTTCCAGAGCGCACAGGTGGAGATGGTTCCCCAGAACTATGTCAAGCTCACGGACGAGCGGGACATCCGCAACATGGAGCGCATGATTGAGCTTCTGGAAGAGGACGACGACGTGCAGAACGTCTGGCACAACTGGGAGCAGGAGTAAGCGTCCCAGACAAAGACAGAGACAACGGGAAAGCGGAGTGCAGAACATGCACTCCGCTTTTTGCAAGCAGGCCTGTAAGCCGGGTTCTGTTTTGACAGCCATCTATCTAGGCCTGCCATTGCTGGCAGGCTCCAGCCACCTCCCTGGGACGGCCGGGCCAGCCATATGTCCCTCCACGGTGTTGCTCCGGATAGAGTTTACAGGGCCGAGCAGTTCCCAGTCGGCCGGTGAGCTCTTACCTCGCCTTTCCACCCTTACCGTTCAGCGGGAGCGGAAGCTCCCTGAAGCGGCGGTATCTCTCTGTTGCACTTGTCCTGAAGTCGCCTTCGGCGGGCGTTACCCGTTATCCTTGCCCTATGGAGCCCGGACTTTCCTCACAGGAGACGCTTTCGCCTTCCCCTGCGCGGCTGTCCAGCCTGCTTGCAGAGGGTATTTTACCCGCTTTCACTGAAAAAGTCAAACCTCTTTCCCTGCCCGTGGGAGAAAAGCAGGAAAAAAACTGCAAGACCCCTTGCAATTTGGCAGGAGATATGTTATTCTCACTAGGTTGAAAAAGGGTGTTCCTCTGATTTCGCCGGAGAGAGAGCTCGTCCGGCAGCGATGGAATTAAGAACGCCTATAAAAACTGGAGGAAATTCCCATGAATCTCATTCAAGCGCTTGACCAGCAGAATGTCAAGGCAGAGCTGCCCGTCATCGAGATCGGCAGCACCGTCCGCGTCCATATCAAGGTGAAGGAAGGCTCCAAGGAGCGTGTCCAGATCTTTGAGGGCACCGTCATCGCCAAGAAGCACGGCGGCGTGAACGAAACCTTCACTGTCCGCCGCATCTCCTACGGTGTGGGTGTGGAGAAGGTGTTCCCTGTCCATTCCCCCAACGTGGTGAAGGTCGAGACCGTCCGCCGGGGCAAGGTGCGCCGTGCCAAGCTGTACTATCTGCGTGGCCGTGCAGGCAAGGCTGCCAAGGTCAAGGAGAAGCTGTAAGCATTCAGTTTTTCAAACGAAAGAGGAGCGGTGTGACCGCTCCTTTTTTCGTAGAGAGGTATTTGCATGGATATTCAATGGTATCCCGGTCATATGACCAGAACGCGGCGCATGATCGTGGAGCAGGTAAAGAATGTGGACATCGTGGTGGAGGTGCTGGATGCCCGCATCCCCATTTCCAGCCGCAACCCGGATGTGGATGCCATGGTAGGGGACAAGCCCCGGCTGATGGTGCTCAACCGCACGGATCAGGCCGACCCTGCCATGAGCCAGCGCTGGAAGGCGTTTTTTCAGGCGCAGGGAAGGGGCGTTCTCCTCACCGACTGCAAAACCGGCACCGGGGTGAAGGACTTTGCCCCTGCAGTGCGCAGTGTATTACAGGAAAAGATTCTCCGCTGGCAGGAGAAGGGCATGGCAGGCAAGGCGGTGCGGGCGATGGTTCTGGGGGTGCCCAACGTGGGCAAATCCACCTTTATCAATCAGGCAGCCCGCCGCAAATCCGCCAAAGCGGAGAACAAGCCCGGCGTCACAAGGGGAAAGCAGTGGATCACGGTGGACAGGGGACTGGAGCTTCTGGACACCCCCGGTATCCTCTGGCCGAAGTTCGAGGATCAGAGCGTGGGGCTGAATCTGGCCTACACCGGGGCGGTGAAGGATGCCATCATGGATTTAGAGACGCTGGGCGCCAGCCTGATGGGACTGCTGTGCAGGCGCTACCCTGAGGCAGTGGCCGCACGGTATAAAATAGACATCGACCCCTCCCTTCCGGATTGGGCGCTGCTGGAGGCGGCGGGGAGAAAGCGGGGCTTTCTCATCTCCGGGGGCGAGGTGGATTTGGAGCGTATGAGCCGGGTGCTGCTGGAGGAGTTCCGCTCCGGCAGGCTGGGACGCTTCACGCTGGAAAGCCCGGAGGAGATGGAATGAAGGGAAAAACAGACCTCTGGGCGGAGGAAAACCGCCTGTTTGCCCAGCGGGGGGACATTTTGCTCTGCGGCGTGGACGAGGCGGGGGCAGGGCCTCTGGCGGGGCCGGTCTATGCCGCCGCCGTGATTCTGCCCCGCAATCTGACGCTGCCCGGTCTGGACGACTCCAAAAAGCTGACGGAGCGCCGCAGGGAGTTGCTCTTTCCCCAGATCAGGGAGCAGGCGATTGCGTGGGCGGTTGCCACGGCGAGCGTGG
>CAJOOV010000105.1 GCA_905236265.1 uncultured Oscillospiraceae bacterium
GCCATGTTTTGCGGTTGCCCCGAAGGGGCGAGCAAAACGGCTTTAAATGATTTTATTATTACTTCGGGAATTATTTAATTGCCGAAGGAATAATAAACAGCGGCTCTGCACGAAACCCAATCCGTGCAGAGCCGTTTTTGGAACGGGGCTGTCTCACACGAAAACGAGACAGCCCCGTTGCTGCTGCTTTGTCAATCAGAACTCGTAATGTACCGGAGCCTCCGTGAAGGAGCAGAGATCGGCGCTGGCCTTGGTGAAGTACAGCACCTCCACCAGTCCGTCATCCTCGCTGTACATGCTGCGCAGGCTGGGATTGGCCTCCAGCATGGCATGTTTTGCCTCCCGGCGGGGATCCGGGGCGACAGTGCCGGACAGGCGGATCCACTTGCCTCCGGCCATGCCGGAGATCTCCACCTTCGGGTTGGCGAGCATCTGGGCATAGACGGCCTTTTTGTTGTTTGTGACCAGATAGAGCCTGTCCTCAAAGGCGCACACTGCGCCGAAGGGGCGCACACGGGGCTGATCCCCCTCCACGGTAGCCAGATAGAACGTGCCGCATTTCTTCAGAAAATCCAATACTTCCTTCATTTTCTATACCTCCTGAGAGTGAATTGGAAACAGGCGGGTAAACCTGTGCCCTGACGGATGGAACTTGCTCAAAGCAGCGGGGCAAACAGGCGCAGGATAAGCTGGAACAGGCGCAGGCCGGCGCTGCGTCCGCTGCGGTACTGTTCGCTGACCTCCCGGCACTGAGCCATGGTCGCCTCAAAGTCGGCCTTGGTGTCCATGACCGCCTGATTGCCGTAGTAGAGGCAGCCGTTTTCAAAGTGGTGATAGAGGCTGCGGTAGTCCAGATTGATGGTGCCGCAGGTGGCAATCACATCGTCTGCGATGCTCATTTTCGCATGGCAGAAGCCGGGGGTGTACTCAAAGATGCGCACCCCGTTTCGCACCAGAGCGTTGTAATAGGAACGGGTCACGGAGTAGACCACCTTTTTGTCCGGGATGCCGGGGGTGATAATGCGCACATCCACGCCCCGCTTTGCGGCAAGGCTCAGGGTGTGGATCATCTCGTCGGTGAGAATCAGGTAGGGGGTGATAAACCACACATAGTCCTTTGCGTACTCTGCCATGGAGAGATAGACCTCCTCCCCCACATGCTCGTCGTCCATGGGGCTGTCGGCATAGGGCGCCACAAAGCCCGCCTCAGAGAAGCTCTGTTCCGCCTCGGGCAGATACTGGGAAAAGCTCTTGTCGTTCACGTCGTGCTTGCTCACGGCGTTCCACATCTCCAAAAAGGTCACGGTCAGGCTCTTCACCGCCTCGCCGGTGAGCTTTACCCCGGTGTCCTTCCAGTGGCCGTAGGGATGGGTGAGGTTGAAATACTCGTTGGCCAGGTTATAGCCCCCGGTGAAGCCCACCTGACCGTCAATGACGGTAATCTTCCGGTGGTCCCGGTTGTTGAGAAACAGGTTCAGCCCCGGCGCAAAGGGATTGAACACCCGGCAGCGGATGCCCTTTGCCTCCAGACGCTTCACAAAGTCCGTGGTGATAAAGCCGATGCTCCCCATGTCGTCATAGAAGACCCGAACCTCCACCCCGCAGCGCACCCGCTCCTCCAGAATCAGCTGGATTTCGTGCCAGCTCTCGGCGTCCTCAATGGCGTGGTATTCCATGAAGATAAAGTGCTTTGCCTGAGCCAGCGCCTGCTTCTGGGCAGCCAGACCCTTTGCGGCGTCGTCGTAGTATTCCACGGCGGTGTTGTCGTACACCGGGTAGCCTGCGCAGGAGTGGAGATAGCGGGCGATGTTGGCGGCGTGGGGGTCGGCCTGACCCAGACGGGAGAGGGCTTCGCCGCCGTTTGGCAGCAGGGGCAGCAGAACCAGATCCACCGCCTCGTACCGAGCCCGCATCCTCCGGGTGGAGCCGTTGAGACCGATGAGGAGATACAGCGCCACCCCCAGCACAGGAGCCAGCATAATCAGGATGATCCACGGCATTTTCATGGAGGAGGTCTTGTGCTGGCTGTAGATGCCCAGAACCATAAATGTGGCGGCGGCACGGGTGAGGAAGGCGATCCACTGGGCGTTCTCGTTCAGCCGCAGCACCACCAGCAGGATGAACCAGACCTCAATGACGATGGAAAGGGCGGTAAAGAGCAGGCGGCTGGTGCCGTTTTTCACGCTGGCACGCTGCTCATAGGTGGATTCGGCGTGGTTCATAGACATCCCCCTTCCGAAAAGAATCATGCTGAAGCGGCATCAATGGTGATAGAGCTTGTTGGTCTGATAGGCCGGCTCACAGGTCAGGTTTACCCCCAGACGGCTGAACACGCCCTCGTCCACCTGAGAGAGAATCACGGAGGAGTGAGCCTCGCAGCCCTTCAGCGCCGCAAGCTGTTCCATGGCACGGCGGGCGTTATCATCGTCCGCAGAGCAGATGGCAAGGGCGATAAGCACCTCGTCGGTGTGCAGGCGGGGATTGTGGGTGCCCATGTGGGACACCTTCAGGTGCTGGATGGGTTCGATGGCGGCGGGGGAGATCAGCTTCACCTCGTCGGGAATGCCGGCAAGGGCCTTCAGTGCATTCAGTACGGCGGGGGAGGCGGCACCCAGCAGGGTAGAGGTCTTGCCGGTAATCACCTGCCCGTCGGTGAGCTCAATGGCAAGGGCAGGCTCCCCGGTGGCGTGGGCCAGCGTCAGGGCAGGCTCCACCGGCACCCGGTCATGCAGGTTCAGCTTCAGCGTGCGCATGAGCAGATCCAGCTTGTTCAGCTCGCTCTCTCTGGCCAGCCCCTGCTTCACGGCGCAGGCGGTTTTATAGTACCGGCGGATGATCTCCTGACAGGAGGCATCACGGCAGACCTGATCGTCCACAATGGCCTTGCCCACCATATTCACGCCCATGTCCGTGGGGCTTTTGTAGGGGCACTCGCCATAGATGCTCTCGAACATGGCCCGCAGCACCGGGAAGATCTCGATGTCCCGGTTATAGTTTACCGTGGTCTCCTGATACGCCTCCAGATGGAAGGGGTCGATCATATTCACGTCGTTCAAATCGGCGGTGGCCGCCTCATAGGCCAGATTCACCGGGTGCTTCAGGGGCAGGTTCCACACGGGGAAGGTCTCGAACTTGGCGTAGCCCGCCTTGATGCCCCGCTTGTGCTCATGGTAGAGCTGGGAGAGGCAGGTTGCCATCTTGCCGCTGCCGGGGCCGGGGGCGGTGACCACCACCAGAGAGCGGGAGGTCTCAATATAGTCGTTGCGTCCGAAGCCGTCCTCGCTGATGATTCCGGCGATATTGGAGGGATAGTTGGGGATATAGTGCAGGCGGTACACCCGAAGCCCCATGGTCTGCAGCCGCTCCCGGAACAGGTCGGCGGCGGGCTGTCCGGTGTACTGGGTGAGGACAATGCTGCCCACAAAAAGCCCGAACTCCCGGAACACGTCCACCAGACGGATCACGTCCATGTCATAGGTGATGCCCAGATCCCCCCGCACCTTGTTCTTCTCAATGTCGTTGGCGTTGATGGCGATAACAATCTCCGCCTGCTCCCTCAGCTCGGTGAGCATACGGATTTTGTTATCCGGCTGAAAGCCGGGCAGCACTCTGGAGGCGTGATAATCGTCGAACAGCTTTCCGCCAAATTCCAGATACAGCTTGCCGCCGAAGGAATGGATCCGCTGACGGATCTTCTCGGACTGGAGGGAGATGTACTTTTGGCTGTCAAATCCGGTTTTGTTCATCATTCTGACCAACTCCTGTCGTATTGCTGGGCGATGCCCCCTGTTAACGAAGTGTAACATCAACCTTAATAGAGTACCACAACTGCGCCGGAAAATCCACGCTGATTTCAAATTTTCCCGGAATTGCGACAGCCGGAGAGACCCGGCGTACAATTGACAGGAGCGGCGCTTTGCGCTAAACTGACCGGCAGGGGCAGGAAATGCCCTGTTTCAGGGAGGAGGTATGCCGGATGAAGCTGCTTTCTGTTGTGGTGCCCTGCTACAACGAGGAGGAGATGCTGGAGGGCTTCTACCGGGAGACGGTTCCGGTGCTGGAGGGCTGCGGCTGGGATTACGAGCTGATCTTCGTCAACGACGGCAGCACGGATGCCACGCCTGCGGTGCAAAAAAGGCTTGCCGGTGAGAACAGCCGGGTGAAAATCGTGGGCTTTTCCCGCAACTTCGGCCATGAGGCCGCCATGATTGCCGGCATTGACCACGCAAGGGGGGACGGGGTGATCTGCATGGATGCGGATCTGCAGCACCCGCCTGCCTGCATCCCGGAGATCGTGGAGCGCTTTGAGCAGGGCTATGACGTGGTGACCATGGTGCGCCGGTCAAACGAAGGGCAGCGCCTTTGGAGAAGGGCAGCCTCAAAGGGCTTTTACAGGCTGCTCAACGCCCTCTCCCCCGTCCGCTTTCAGGAAAACGCCTCGGACTTCTTCGGCATCTCCCGGCGCAGTGCGGAGATTCTGCGCACCCAGTACCGGGAGCGGGTGCGCTATCTCCGGGGCTTTGTGCAGAGTCTGGGGTATCGCTGCTGCGCCATAGAGTACCGGGCGGGGAGAAGGGCGTCGGGGGAGAGCCACTACAGCCTGCCCCGGCTGGTTCACTTCTCCGTGACCACTCTGTGCGGCTTTTCGGATGTGCCGCTGAAGCTGGGCATTTATGCCGGACTGCTGGCCGGGGGCTTGGGCGTGATACTGATGGTGTACTCTATCGTCAAACGGCTTTTCTTCAACGACACGGTGGACGGCTATACCACCATTGTGGTAGCCCTCTGCTTTCTCTTCGCCCTGACCCTTCTGGTCATCGGCATCATCGGGGAATATGTCTCCGTGCTGATGCAGGAGCTCAAGGGCAGACCCATCTATCTGGTGGAGGAGCTGGTCAATTTTGACCGGCGTGACGGGGAAGAATAGAAAGAGTCAAATCGCAGGCAAAGTCCATGGGACTTTGCCTGCGACTGAAAAGAGTCTGCTGCGTTTTGCTTCGCAGCAGACTCTTTTCTCATCCCACCAGCCACTTGTACTTTGCCACGCTGTACAGCGGGACAAAGGGCAGGAGGATCGGTGTGGTTTTCACATAGCGCTGATAGGCCGGGTCGTCGCCGTAGTTCCGGTTTTGCCGCAGCTCCAGCCGTCTTGCCCCGCCGAACATGATATAGACAATGCACACATATCCGCACACGGCGGCCGCCCACTGCCAGAAGCCGGAGAGTGCGCCGAAGCCGGAGAGGAAAATCCCCGTCCAGATCAGCACCTCTCCCAGATAGTTGGGGCAGCGGACGATGCGAAACAGCCCGGTGTCCACAAAGCGGTTGGGATTGGCCCGCTTGGCGGCGGACTTTTGCAGGTCGGAGGCGGATTCCAGCGCAATCCCGCCCACGGTCACGGCAATGCCCGCCCACGCCGTGGCACCGTCTGCTGCGCCGTTTTTCAGCCGGAACAGCACCGGGGAGACCTGACAGGCGTAGAGTGCGGCGCAGCTGAGCCAGATAGCCAGCTTGGGGGTGAGCTTCATGCCGTCCCCGCTCTTGATCTCCCGCTTCATGGTGCTGCGGTAGGAGGCGCTTTTGATCTCCCTGAGCAGCAGATAGCCCCCCAGACGGCAGCCGTAGACCACCAGCAGCAGGCACAGCGCCACGGCGGCAGGGGTCAGCGTGCTTCGATACAGGAGCAGCAGTACGATTCCCATGACGGACACGGAGAAGCCGTAGCCCAGAGAGATGAAGTAGACGTACTTGTAAAAGCCCACGGAGCTGACCACAAGGGCGGTGAGTATGAGCAGGACAAAGGGATTCATGGAGGAGACTCCTTTCCGGTATTGAAAGAACCGCCCTGAACGGGCGGATTTTTTACTGTATAGTTATCTGTTGAGTCAGTTTAGGGGTACGCTCCCCCAGTCACTTCGTGACAGCCCCCTCAAGGAGGGAGCCATTGGCAGGAGCTTGAAGTCGTGATTGTTTTTGCCAAAGCCTCCCTCTTTGAGGGAGGTGCCCCGAAGGGGCGGAGGGAGTAGATATTGCTTATCTGGATAACCACGTTACAATATATTTTAGCCTGACGATTTCCGGCAGTCAAGAGGGAACCTGCGGCAGTGCCTTGACATGGATTCCGGTTTTGTAATACAATAATACAAAACTGGGTCAGTATACTGCCCTGTTCCCCAACAACCAACGGATGGAGAAACGACTATGAGTTCCAACAGACCAGCTTCATCTGACCGCAGACCGGCTGTGGGCATTCTCACCGGGAGCTTCCACACGGACTACTCCCGCCGCATCGCAGGGGCGATCTGCTCAGAGCTGTCCAAAGACGAGGTGGACGTGTACCTGTTTCAGGGGCTGGATGCCTCCCGCTTTCTGAACCTGAACCACTATGTAGACGAGGGCTTTGACCGGCATTACTACTCCCAGTATGAGTACAGCCGCTTTGTGCCGCTGGATCTGCTGATTCTCTCCTTCGGGACGATCTCTGCCATCAAGCAGGCCATGCCGCTGGAGGAGTTTCTCCGCTCGCTTCCGAAGGTGCCGGTGATTCTGCTGGAGGTGGAGACGGACATTCCCAACGGGGTTCACATTACGGTGGATAACTATGTGGGAATGCGCTCGTGCATCGAGCATCTGGTGGACTGCCACGGCTGCCGCAGGCCGGTCTACGTCTCCGGGCCGAAGGGGGTGCCGGATGCGGAGATCCGCCTGTCCGCCTTCCGGGATGTGCTGCGGGAGCGGGGCATTGCGGTGCAGGAGGAGATGATCTGCTACGGTGACTTCACCGACTCCGTGGACGGCCTTGTGGAGGAAATGCTGGACCGGTTCCCGGATGCGGATGCCGTGGTCTGCGCCAACGACGAGATGGCGGAGAGCGCCTACCGGGTGCTGTGGAGGCGGGGCAAGGTGCCGGGGCGGGATATTGCGGTCACCGGCTTTGACAACAATCCCCCCTCCGCCTATATGGAGCCGCCCATGACCACGGTGCGCCAGAGCTATCGTCAGGTGTCACAGGCAGTGGGGGAGACCGTGCGCGCCTATCTCCGGGGGGAGTCCCCCCAATCCGTGCATCTGAGCGCCCAGCTTGTGGTGCGCCAGTCCTGCGGCTGCCCGGCGGCGCCGGGGGAGCGGGGAGAGCAGCAGGAGGGGAGCCGTGCCCCGGTGGTCATCCGCTACCGGGATCGCAATAAGCAGCTGATACGGGACAATATGCTCAGCGCCCTGATGCTGCGCAACCTGCTGCAGGAGAATATCTCCATCCACTCCTTTTTCCGGAATCTGGGACAGATGTTCCACGCACTGGGGACGGAGTGCTCCTGGATCGGGCTGCTGAAGCAGCCCCTTCCCGTGGAGGACGGCCAGCGGATGTTCCTGCCGGAGGAGCTGCGGGTGCATATGATCCAGCGTGGAGAGCAGGTGGAGTCCTTTTCCAGAGATCAGGCACCTGTCATCTCCGGGGAAAGCCTGGATGCCGTGCCCCGGTGGGACTGCCCCGGCACGAAGCCCACGGCGGTATTTCCCCTGTTTTACGCCAATATGCACTACGGTGTGCTGGCTGTGTCGCTGAAGCCTGCGGATATGCTGTTCTACTATGCCCTTTCTCTGGAAATCGGCACCGGGCTGCGGTATCTCTACATGGCGATGGATCAGCAGGAGGCGAGACGGGCGCTGCAGGAGAAGAACAAGATACTGGACTTCTCCGCCAGCCATGACGGGCTGACGGGGCTTTATAACCGGGTGGGTGTGATGAACCAGATCTATAACTACATCCGGGAGCACGGAAAGGGGCACCGGTTCGTGGCGGTGATGGCGGATCTGGATCATCTGAAGCAGATCAACGACACCTTCGGCCATGATGCCGGGGATACGGCCATCAAGACCGCCACCGAGCTGCTGCGCAAGACCCTTCCGCCGGACAGCCCTCTGGGGCGCACAGGCGGGGACGAGTTTACCGCCCTGTTTCTGGAGCGGGACGGCTACAGCGCTAGGTGGTTTCGTCAGGAGATTAAACGTGCCTGCGCCGTGTTCAACAACGCCGGAGTGCTTCCCTACTTTGAGGATGTCTCCGTGGGCTGCGTCACCTTTGACTATGAGCAGGTGCCGGACATTCCCTCCCTGCTGAAGCAGGCGGATATGGAGCTGTATGAGGACAAAAAGCAACGCCGGAGCAATGTGATCCGGCAGACAGAGGAGGTCTGAGCCATGGGAAAGAAGCTGGGCGCCCTGATCCGCACTGCCCGCACGGAGGCGGGGCTGACGCAGGAGCAGCTTGCAAAGAAGGTGAAGGATCTGTCCGCCTCTGAGCTGAGTAAGGTGGAGCGGGGAGAGAAGGAGCCCACCACCGACCAGATCAGGCAGATTGCCAAGGCCACCGGCGTGACCCAGAAATCCCTTCTGGATGCCGCCAAGACGGCCAAGACCGCCTCCTCCGGCAAGAGCGCAGGGGAGAAGGACACCATGAAGGTGACGGCGGCGGAGCGGAAGCTGGTGGAGCTGTACCGGCAGGCGGACGGGGACACCCGGAAGGCGGCGCTGAAGGTGCTGCAGGGGGAGAAGACGGACTTCTCCGCCGAGGGGTTGCTGGGCGCTGCACTGGATGTATTGATGAAGAAGTAACGGAGGAGAGAATATGGATAACAGACCCACCGGACGGGAAAAGCATATTACCGGAACGGGAAAAACAGTACAGAAACGGGGAGATGGGCTGAATACCGGCCCTGTGGGACGCTCGGACGGCTACCGGGGGCGCAGAGGCTCCGGCTCCGGCGGGGGCGAGCGTGCCTCCGGGCAGAGAAGCCCCCTTGCGGTGATTATCGTGCTTCTGGTGGCTCTGCTGGGCGGCGGCGGAGCGGGACTGAGCGGGCTGCTGGGAGACGGCGGCACCGGTGTACAGACCCAGCCCTCCTCCGGCTACCAGTCCGTCCAGCCCGGTGCCTCTCTGGGCAGCCTGCTGGCAGGCGGACTTTCCGGCAGCGCCCCCTCCTCCGGCTGGGACAGAGCGTCCAACACCGGACGGCTGGATACCTCCGTGGCGCAGGGTGCGCGGGAGAAGTACACCGTCCTTCGGGGAGAGGGACAGGACACTGTGACCCTGATGGTCTACGTCTGCGGCACCGATCTGGAATCCCGCAGCGGCATGGCCAGTGCCGACCTGCAGGAGATGACAGCCGCTGCCCTCAGCGATCAGGTGAACCTGCTGGTGTGTACCGGAGGCTGCAAGCAGTGGAAAAACGATGTGGTAAGCAGCTCCGTCAACCAGATCTACAAGGTGGAGCAGGGAGGGCTGCGCCGGCTGGTGGAGGACAACGGCACCGCCGCCATGACCAGCCCGGACAACCTCACCGGCTTTTTGCAGTTCTGCGCCCAGCGCTACCCCGCTGACCGCTACCAGCTCATTCTCTGGGATCACGGTGGCGGCGCCCTGTCCGGCTACGGCTATGACGAGAAGAACCCCGGCTCCGGCTCCATGAACCTGAGCAGCCTGCAAAAGGCGCTGGAGCAGTCCAAGCTGCACTTCGACTTCATCGGCTTTGATGCCTGCCTCATGGCAACGCTGGAGACTGCCCTTGCCGTGGAGCCTTATGCGGATTACCTCATCGCCTCGGAGGAGACGGAGCCGGGCATTGGCTGGTACTATACCAACTGGCTGGGACAGCTCTCCAAGAACACCTCCACCCCCACTGTGGAGCTGGGCAGGCAGATTGCAGACGATTTCGTCTCCGCCTGCAATCAGAGATGCCCCGGACAAAAGACCACCCTCTCCGTGGTGGATCTGGCGGAGCTGAAAGCCACGGTGCCGGAGCAGTTTGGCAGCTTTGCCGCCGCCACCTCCCAGATGCTCAGCCAGCAGAACTATCAGGCGGTCTCCGACGCACGCAGCGGCAGCCGGGAGTTTGCCGCCTCCAGCCGCATTGACCATGTGGATCTGGTGGACTTTGCCACCCGGCTGGACACGGAGCAGGGAGAGGCGCTGTCTCAGGCGGTTCTGGGGGCGGTGAAGTACAATAAGACCTCCTCCAGCATGACCAATGCCTACGGCCTGTCCGTGTACTTCCCCTATAAAAAGACCTCCGTGGTGAACAACGCCGTGGCGACCTATAACGCCATCGGCATGGACGACGACTATACCCGCTGCATCCAGCAGTTTGCCAGCATGGAGGTCAGCGGTCAGGCAGTGAGCGGCGGCGCTTCGTCTCCCCTCAGCTCCCTCACCGGCAGCGGCTCCCCCTCAGGGCAGCTCTCCTCTCAGGACATTTATAACATCCTCAACGGACTGCTGGGGGGCGATCTGGCCAACGTATCCGGCCTCACCGGGAGCAATTCCGGCTTTCTGGGCAGAGGGCTGGACGTGGACAACACGGCGGAGTATATCACCGCCCACCAGCTGGACGCCTCTGCGCTGGTGTGGACGGGTTCAGGAGAGGATGCCCGCCTCACCCTCAGCGAGGAGCAGTGGGCGCTGGTGCAGGAGTTGCAGCTCAATGTGTTTCTGGACGACGGCGAGGGGTACATTGATCTGGGTCTGGACAATGTGTATGACTTCACCGACGACGGCGCCCTCATGGGGGATTATGACGGCACATGGCTTGCCATCGACGACCAGCCTGTCCCCTACTACTATGTGGACAGCGTGCGGGACGGGGACGAGTACAGCATCACCGGGCGGGTTCCCGTCATGCTGAACGGGGTGCGCTCCAACCTGATTCTGGTCTTCGACAATGACCACCCCTACGGCACCATTGCCGGGGCGCAGGCGGACTATATCGACGGCGAGACGGAGACAGTGGCGAAAACCCTCACCGAGCTGGAGCAGGGGGACACCATCGAATTTGTCTGCGACTACTACGGCTATGACGGCAGCTATCAGAACAGCTACTATCTGGGCGAGCCTATGACCTATACGGGAGAGCATGAGATCAGCAATGTCTATGTGCAGGGCGATCTGACGGCGACCTATCTGTTCACAGACCTCTACCAGCAGGAGTATTGGACAGCGCCGATTCCCCAATAACATATGACAGAAAGGGACTTCACCAGTGCCTGAACCTTGACAAAGAAACCCGCTTTCAGCTCAGGCTGAAAGCGGGTTTTCAGTCGCAGGTAAAGTCCAACGGACTTTGCCTGCGACTTTAGCCCCCTCTTTGAGGGGGCTGTCTGCGCAGCAGACTGGGGGAGCACTCCCTCCGCCCCTTCGGGCACCTCCCTCAGAGAGGGAGGCACTGGCACGGACGGAACGTTTTTCAGCCTTTGCCTACAAGTCCTGTATCTGCCCTGTGTGCGGAACTCTGTGAGGCTTTGTCTTCAGCCCTTTTCAGATAACATAGTCAAACCCGTCCTCCTCCCGGCGCATCAGATCTGCGATGGTGAACCCGGCGAGATAGTCATGCACCAGCGTGTCCAGCCCCTTCCAAAGCCCCAGCGTGCGGCAGGAGGCCATGCGGGAGCAGACCGGGCTGCCCGGCTCCAGACAGGCCACCGGCGCAAGGGTTCCCTCCATCAGCACCAGAACGTCCCAGACATTGATCTGCTCCGGCGGCCTGTCCAGCTGATAGCCGCCGCCCTTGCCCCGCAGACCCACTACGATCCCGCTTTTCACCAGCGTTTTCACAATGCTCTCCAGATACTTCTCCGAAATCTCCTGCCTCTGGGCAACCTCCTTCAGCGTCATATATCCTGCGCTGCGGTGCTCCGCCAGATCAATCAGGATTCTCAGGGCATAGCGCCCTCTGGTCGAGATCATCATGCCGTCGGCCTCCCTCTCCTTTTGTTTTCCTATTATACAGCAAGGTTAATGGGATTTCAACTGCCCTATTTGTGCATTCTGCTCTTGACAAGTGGGAGAGAGACGGCTATAATTCCTACATACCCATTTGAAAGGTAGGTAATACACATGGCTGGAATCTATACATCTGCTGACCAGTTGATCGGGGGCACTCCCCTGCTGGAGCTGACTCATATTGAGCGGGAGAAGGGGCTGGAGGCAAAGGTGCTGGCAAAGCTGGAATACTTCAACCCGGCCGGGTCTGTGAAGGACAGAGTGGCAAAGGCGATGATTGACGACGCTGAGGCGAAGGGCGTGCTGAAGGAGGGCTCTGTCATCATTGAACCCACCTCCGGCAACACGGGCATCGGCCTTGCCTCCGTCGCCGCCGCCAGAGGCTATCGGATTATCATTGTCATGCCGGAGACCATGAGCGTGGAGCGCCGCCAGATTATGAAGGCATACGGGGCGGAGCTGGTGCTCACCGACGGGGCAAAGGGCATGAAGGGCGCTATCGCCAGAGCGGAGGAGCTGGCACGGGAGATTCCCAACGCCTTTATCCCCGGACAGTTTGTCAATCCCGCCAACCCCGCCATTCACAAGGCCACCACCGGGCCGGAGATCTGGGCGGACACCGAGGGCAAGGTGGACATTTTCGTGGCAGGCGTGGGCACCGGCGGCACCGTCACCGGCGTGGGCGCTTACCTGAAGGAGCAGAATCCCGCTGTGCGTGTGGTTGCTGTGGAGCCTGCAGGCTCTCCGGTGCTGTCCAAGGGCACGGCAGGCGCCCACAAGATTCAGGGCATCGGCGCAGGATTTGTGCCGGAGGTTCTGGACACGGGCATCTATGACGAGATCATCACCGTGGAAAACGAGGACGCCTTTGCCGCCGGAAAGCTGGTGGGACGGCTGGAGGGCGTGCTGGTGGGCATTTCCTCCGGCGCAGCCGTGTGGGCGGCGGTGGAGCTGGCCAAGCGGGAGGAGAACCGGGGCAAGACCATTGTGGCGCTGCTGCCGGATACCGGCGACCGCTATCTCTCCACCCCCCTGTTTGCAGACTGAACCTCTATCCGAGGGAGACAATAACGGAAAAACGGACAGCGAACCATTCCCGCTGCTTAATCGGAGCCAAAGTCCATTGGACTTTGGCTCCGAGCTTTGCACCGGACTGAATCCGGTACAAGAATGATTTGACTCCGTTGCGCCCTGTGGGCGCAACGCTGGGAGGCCTTTTCTAACGCCGCTCCAAATCAAACTCCTCCGGCAAAAACCGGGGGCAGACGCTCTCCTTTGTTGCAATGACGGAGCAGGCCAGCCTTGTGCCAATACGGCAGGCCTCCATCAGGCTCTTGCCGTAGGTCAGCCCAATGGCAACCCCGGCGAAGAAGCTGTCTCCCGCCCCGGTGGTGTCGATGATGTCCACCTTCTGGGCGGGGCAGATGCCGCAGTAGCCGTCCTGCTGGGCATAGACCGCACCCTGCGCACCCATAGTGACAATCATGCGGGGAATCTTTGCCCGCTTGATGCGCCGCTCCAGAATCTGGCACATCTCCTCCGGGTTTTTCCCCTCGTAGTCCTCGGAGAAGAGCATACCCGCCTCCTGCTGGTTGCAGACAATGCAGCCGGTGCGCTGGAGCAGATCCCGGCGCTGGACGGCGATGGACATATTGGACACCACGGCGTAGACCTCCTTACCGTGGCGCTCCGCCAGCTCAAAGATCCGCTTCACCAGCGGCACCTCCATGTCGATCTCCAGCACAACGCTGTCCGCCTGAGCGAAAATCTCGTCCCCGTGCTCCTCCAGCACGGAGGCGATGCTGCCCAGATCCGGGCGGCTGGAGATGGAGGCAATCACGTCCCCGCTGTTGTCAAAGATGGCCAGCCATGTGCCAAGCCCGTTTTCCACCCGCTGGATATAGCGGGTGTCGATATTGTGGCGCTTCAGCTTGTCCAGCACGTCGGAGCTGATGCCGCTGTTGTCCAAGACGGTGATAAAGGTGGGCTTGAGTTCAATGTTGGCAATGTCCTCCGCCACATTGCGCCCCACGCCTCCGTGTACCTGAATCACCCTGCCCACGTTTCTCCCCCCGGAGATATACTGGGTGATGGGATAGCCCTTGATGTCCACAAAGGTGGCTCCAAAGACCACAATGCCCATAAAAACTGCCTCCTCTCATGGTGCGTTTCGGAAAAGGGTAAGCCGGACGGTTTCCTGATGACATCATTATACCTGTTTTTCACAAGTCCTGCAAGTAATTGCAGAAAAAGAGAGACAAACCGTGAGGGATGTGGTATACTGCGCAAAGAGAGGAGGCGTAGCTGTGGTCAGGCTGTACAACAAAAAGGGGATAGACAGGGAGCTGAACCGGTGGGACGGCTGGATTGAGGAGGTCGCCGGGACGCTCCGGCTCCCCGCCCCCTGCATCAGGGCGGTGCTTCGCCGGGAGATGGGGGAGATGGACGTGCTGGACCCGGCGGCGGACGGTGCAGCGTGGTTCTACTGGCTGCGCTATCGGATGCGAAAGGGGCTTTGCAGGCTGGGGCTGGCGAAAAACCCCCTGCCGCTGGTGAGAAAGGGGCCTCTGGGCAAGCGGGACAGCTCCACCGGCTTCGGACAGATTTTTGCCTATGTGGCCATCAATGCCGCCAACTACGGCGTGGAGCGGGGGCTTTGCAGCTATCAATGGCTGGGGCTGCCTGAGGGGCGCCGGATGGAGGCGGACAGGCCGGAGGATCTGTGCCTGATGTGGCACTATCTGCGCCGCAGCACCAGAGGCAATATCGCCCTGTCCGCTTTGAATCTGGTCTCGGCGGGAGAGGAGATGAACGGCCATACCGACTTTGCCTCCTATACCCCGGAGGAGCTTCAGCTCGCCTTCACACGCTACAATGCCAACACCCGGCACATCACCGCCTATGGCAGGGCGGTGTATCAGCTCTATCTGCAGGAGTGCGGGCGGCATTGAGGAACCCGAAAAACGGTATGCAACAGGAGGGAAGTACCATGGCAGTTTACAAATGCAGCGTCTGCGGCGCAATTTATGACGAGGAGAAGGAGGGAAAGCCCCTCTCCCAGCTGGATGCCTGTCCGGTGTGCAAACAGCCGGTGTCCGTCTTTGAGCCGGTGGAGCAGCCCCAGCCCCCGGCGCAGGCGGCACAGCAGGCCTATGACGGCTCTCTCGCCTATGACCCGGCCTTTGCCCGCACGGACAAAAGCTGCCGTTATATGGGGGAGATCCACCAGATGGCAGTGACGGGCAAGACCATCGGCGGTGCCATGGGGACGCAGATGCCCATGCCCGGCTGGGATGATCTGCTGCTGCTGGGGGCGCAGCTTGACCCTGCCCCGCTGAATGACGACGAAGCGGTGAATCTGCGCACAATCATCGGCCCCAAGGCGAAACAGCCCATGGTGCTGGAAAGCCCGGTGTACATCTCCCACATGTCCTTCGGGGCGCTGAGCAAGGAGAGCAAGGTGGCGCTGGCACGGGGCAGCGCCATGGCAGGAACCGCCATGTGCTCCGGGGAGGGGGGCATTCTCCCGGAGGAGCGGGCGGCGGCGTATAAGTACATCTTTGAGTATATCCCCAACAAGTACAGCGTCACCGACGAGAACCTGCGCTCGGCGGATGCCATTGAGATCAAAATCGGTCAGGGCACCAAGCCGGGCATGGGGGGACACCTGCCCGGAGAGAAGGTGACGGCGGAGATTGCCGCACTGCGGGGGAGAGCGCCGGGGGAGGATATTCAAAGCCCCAGCAGGTTCCCGGAGCTGAACAGCAAGGAGGATCTCCGGGAGATGGTGGACATGCTCCGCCGCCGCTCCGGGGGCAGACCCATCGGCATTAAAATCGCCGCCGGACACATCGAGCGGGATCTGTTCTGCTGCGTCTTTGCCGGGGCGGACTTTGTGACCATCGACGGCAGAGGCGGTGCCACCGGCTCCAGCCCCTTCTTCCTCCGGGAGGCCACAACCGTGCCCACGGTGCTGGCACTGAACCGGGCGAGGCGGTATCTGGACTCCGTGCAGTCGGACATCCAGCTTGTCATCACCGGGGGACTGCGGGTGTCGGCGGACTTTGCCAAGGCGCTGGCGCTGGGAGCGGATGCGGTGGCCATTGCCAGCGCCCCGCTCATCGCCGCCGCCTGCCAGCAGTACCGCATCTGCGGCAGCGGCAACTGCCCGGTGGGCATTGCCACCCAGAACCCGGGGCTGCGCCAACGCCTCCACGAGGATGCCGCCGCCCAGCGGGTGGCAAACTTCCTGAACGTGTCGGCAAGGGAGCTGGCAACCTTCGCCCGTATTACCGGGCACAGGGATGTGCATGAGCTGAACCGGGAGGATTTGGTGACCCTCAGCGACAGCATTGCCAAATATACCGGCATCCCCCATGCGGGAGAAGCCCACTGGTAAGTAGTATGCCCCGGCGCAGCAAACCGCTGCGCCGGGGCATTTTTCAGGAGCAGAAGCGGTGCTTTCCGATGACGGTAATCAGCGGCCTGCTCCAAATCCACTTGCTGGTGGCGGTGGCGGGGTTGAAGTAGTAGATCGCCCCGCCGCTGGGGTCGGAGCCGTTGAGGGCGTCCCGTGCCGCCTTATAGGCGGAATCCGCCACGGGCTGGTTGATCTGCCCGTCATCCATGCAGGAGAACGCTCCCGGTTCATAGACCACCCCGGAGATGGTGCCGGGGAAGGAGGGGTGGGAGACCCGGTTCAGAATCACCGCCCCCACTGCCACCTGACCGGCGTAGGGCTCCCCCCGCGCCTCGGCGGAGATCACCTTTGCCAGCAGCGCCACATCGCCCCCCTGAGAGGAGGTGCCGCCGGAGGAGCCGGAGCTGTCCTGAATGCCCAGCGCCGCAAGGGTGGCCTTGCCGCACACGCCGTCCGCCGTGAGACCGTTCTTCTGCTGGAACCACTTCACCGCCTTCACCGTGGCAGAGCCGTAGACCCCGTCCACAGAGCCGGTATAGTAGCCCCAGTTTTTCAGCTTCTGCTGGATCGTTCGCACTGTCTCCCCGGAGGAGCCCTGACGGTAGGCGGCCTGCGCCATCTGGGGCAGCACCGCCAGCGTCATCAGCATGGCCAGCGTCAGCAGCAGGGACAGCACGCCCTTTCGTATGGATTGTGATTTCATGTCTTTGCCCTTCCTTTCCGTGATGGTGCTATTATGCCCTGTTTTTTCCGGGACATACGGGAAAACAGGGCGGATTTCCCAAAGGGGCGGGGAATACGGCTTGCAACCGGGGTGGAAGCTTGCTATAATGGTATAATCATAAGGACATTGTGATACCCTGCCCCTGAGTGTACGCCGGAGCGGGGCGAAAAAGGAGTTTTAGTTCTATGAGTTCATTGCAACAGTTAGAGCAGCACCGCCGTGATCTGCTGGACAGCGGGAATCCTGACCGCCAGCATGACAAGGGCAAGCTGACTGCCGACGAGCGGCTGAACATTCTTTTTGACCCGGACACCTTTGTGGAATTCAACGTGTTCCAGAACCGCTCTCAGGGTCTGGATAAGCCCTGCGCAAGAGACGGCGTGATTGCAGGCTGCGGCAAAATCAATGGCCGCTTTGCCTATGCCTACGCCCAGGACTTTACCATCTCAGGCGGCTCCCTCTCCCACTCCAACGCCCGGAAGATCACCGAGGTGCAGAAGATGGCGCTGAAGGCAAAGGTGCCCATCATCGCCCTGATGGACTCCGGCGGGGCAAAGATTCAGGAGGGGATTCAGGCGCTGGCTCAGTACGGCAATATCTTCTACCAGAATGTGCAGGCCTCCGGCGTGATTCCCCAGATCACGGCGATTATGGGACCCTGCGCCGGCGGGGCGAGCTATTCTCCTGCCCTGCAGGACTTTATCTTCTTCGTGGAGGGCACCGGGGAGATGTTTGTCACCGGCCCCGCCGTGGTGAAGGAGGTCATCGGTGAGGATGTCTCCATGCAGGAACTGGGCGGGGCTGACATACACATGAAGCGCAACGGCGTTGCCCATGTGCGTGCCTCCAGCGACCGGGACTGTCTGGTGAAGATTCGCAAGCTGTTGAGCTACCTGCCCCAGAATGGGGATCAGCTCCCGGATATCCTGCCCAGAGGAAAGGCGAAGTGGCAGCGGGGCATTCAGGACATCGTGCCGGAGAACAAGCGCAGAATCTATGACGTGAAGAAGGTCATTGACTATCTGGCAGATGTGGACTCCATCTACGAGATCGAGCCGGAGTTTGCCTGCAACGTAGTGACGGCCTTTGCCCGCATCAACGGGGCGACGGTGGGCTTTGTGGCAAACCAGCCCGCCGTGCTGGGGGGCTGTCTGGACGTGAACGCCTCCTGCAAGGCCGCCCGGTTTATCCGCACCTGCGACTGCTACAATATCCCTCTGGTGAATCTGGTGGACGTGCCGGGCTTCTTCCCCGGCAGGGATCAGGAGTCCAGCGGCATTATCCGCCACGGGGCAAAGGTGCTTTATGCCTACTCCGAGGCGAAGGTGCCGAAGATTACGATTATCCTCCGCAAGGCCTACGGCGGGGCTTATATTGCCATGTGCTGCAAGGAGCTGGGAGCAGACGTGGTCTGGGCGTGGCCCTATGCGGAGATCGCCGTCATGGGCGCTGAGGGCGCAGTGAAGATTCTCAACAAGCGGGAGCTGAAGGCCGCCGGGGACAAGTACCAGCAGGTGCTGGACGAGAAGGTCAACGCCTATAAGGAGACCTATCTGAACCCCTATATCGGCGCAAAGCTGGGCTTTATCGACGACGTGATTCTGCCTCAGGACACCCGCCGGCTGCTGGAGAAGGTGCTGGAGGCGCAGCTCACCTTCCAGAGCGGCCAGAAGAAGCACCACCACGGCAATATTCCCCTGTAAAACAGGATCTCCCCCGGCGTGAGGACTTGCCGCAGGGGGCATTTGTGGGCACCAACACACAGACCGGCCTTTCGGGGTCGGTCTGATTTTACGGAAACACTGAATCCATCTCTCGGATGGCGCAGCTTGATTTGTTCAGTGGTTCCTTAACGGAGGGAAAGGATATGCAGCGGCGCTGGAGCCCCTTAGGTCAACCCATACTTGCCACGGGCAAGACAATTCAGGTATGGCTGGAGCCATCCCCACAGGGCGGGCTGCGCCTGAGCAGCCGGAGAAGCCCCTTCCCACAGGGCAGGCTGGCACTTCTCATTTCCAACTGGCCCCAGACCAGCCATTGGACGGTGCCTGCCACGGTGGAGGATGGGATGCTCTGCGCCGATTTGCAGGGGTCGCAGTGCGCCTTTGACCGGGAGGAGCGCCGGGCGCTGCTGGTTTCTCTGGCCGTGGAGGGAGAGGGGGGCATCACCCGCTACCCCCTCCGGGCGGCGAGGCTGAAAAAGGCCATGAATGACCGCAAACGCTGTCTGTTCCTCCACGACGAGCGCAAATGGTTCAGCGACCCGGCGGACAGCTTTCAGGACGGCTCCACGGTGCTGGAGACCGTGCCCGGCTATGTGATGCTGAGCAGTAACGCCGTGGGGCTGGGGCTGCGGTTTGTGCCCCGTCCGCTGCGCTATTGGAACCAGCTGCGCTACGGGCTGACAGAGCTGAGTGCCGGGGAGGAGGGCTTTCTCTGCGCCGCAAAGGCGGCAAAGAATGCCCCGCCGCTGCTGGGCTTTGCCCTGCACCGGATGGACGCTGCGCCGGGAACACAGCGTTTTTTCCCGCTGGAGGGGGAAAAAGCCCGGATTCCCTTCTCCGCCCTGCCGGGGGACGGGGGAGAATACTTTCTCTCCGGCGTGTGCCGCCGGGAGGGGGAGACGCTGTTTTACGCCCCCCTCTCTGTGCTGGAGCCGCAGGTGCATCAGGCGCTGGGGGAGCGCTGCAACGGCATCCCGGTGCCGGGAGAGGGCGGACGGCTGTGCTGGCTGCGGCTGGACGAGCTGTGTACCCCGTCCTTTACCGCCGCAGCGCTTCGTCCGGGAGGCGTGCGGCTGCCCCAGGGCACCACGCCGGAGCAGGCCATGCTCTCCGGCACCCTTCCGGTACAGGGGCGCTGCTGTGTGCGTGATCTGGGCGGCGGGGACTGGACGCTGCGTCTGGAGCTGCCGGAGCTGGTGCCGGAGGCGGAGCAGGGGGTCTATGCCCTTGCCGCATTTCAGATGCAGCGGGTGCTGCTGCCGGTGAAGGTGCTGCCCGGAGGGGGACGAAGCACTGTCATCAGCGTGGACTGCCGCCCCATATTGGAGCAGACCCAGAGCAGCCGGGCCTCCCGGTGGGAGCTGTCGCTGGCATTTCGGATGCAGGGGGTTTGGTATCACCAGAGGATGCGCTGCCCGGAGCGGATGGTGCGGCGGAATCTGGATGTAGCGCCGGAGTATTTGGACTATACCCGTGCCTTCGGCGGGGTCATCGGCGTGGGAGCGCTGGCTGAAGGCAGCAGCGTTTCGGCTCTGCTGAACTGCCTGCTGCTGGGCGAGTGCAGGCTGCAGCTTCAGGACGAGGTAAAGACCTTTGAACAGCAGGTCACCTGCCGGATGGACCAGGCGGAGCTGCGGGGGAAGACGCTGCGGCTGCGTATGCGCTGCCCCAACGTGCTGCCCGGACGCTGGACGGGGCTGGCGCTGGTTCACCGCTATAAGCTGGAGGCCGACCGGGCGGTGCATTTCGTCCCTGCCACTGCCGTGAGGCAGGAGGGGGACGTGACATGGATGGAGTTTGCGGTGGATTTGGGGATGTTCGAGTTCACCCCGTTGTACTGGGACTTCCGGGCGGTTTTGGAGGATGACAGCGGACGGGCGTACCATGTGCGGGTGCTGGCCAGAAGAACAGGGAAGAAGAAAAACCGCCTGCAGCGGCTGGCGGACAGAGTGGAGCATATCCTCCACACGGACAGCTATCGTCAGGGAAAGGACTGGTCTGTCTCCCTGTACCGCACGGCGGCCTTCGGCTATGCGCTGGTGTGTCAGGAGTACTCCCCCTACAGCGGTCTTGCCTTCCGGCTGAAGGAGCGGCTGGCGCTGGTGATTCACAGGCTGTTTCGCAGGCGGCTTGCGGCAAAAAGCATCTTTCTGGTCTATGAGAAATACTGCTGCATGGCCCAGGACAACGGCTTCTATTTCTTCCGCCACTGCATGGAGCAGGGCATGGAGGAGAAGATGCACCGGAGCATCTACTTTGTCATCGACAAGAAGCAGCCGGACTACCGGGAGCGGCTGCTGCCCTACCGGAGCCATGTCATCCAGTTCATGAGCCTGAAGCACATGGTCTATATCCTCGCCTCCCGGCTGCTGATTTCCAGCGACTCCAAGGCGCACGCCTACGCATGGCGGGCAAAGGAGAGCGTCATCCTGCCCCGGATTGAAAAGCGGAAAAAGCTGGTCTTTCTCCAGCACGGGGTCATCGCCCTGAAGCGGGTGGAGTTTTACAGCAAGGGCACCAATGCGGTGCAGCTCTTCGTCACCTCCAACCAGAGAGAGCATGACATTATCGTGAAGGAGATGGACTATCCCGACGAGGATGTTATCATCACCGGCCTTGCCCGGTGGGATGTGCTGGAGGATTCCGGGCAGCAGGAAAAGCACATTCTGGTCATGCCCACATGGCGCAACTGGCTGGAGGAGGTGTCCGACGCCGCCTTTATGACCAGCGACTACTACCGCAGCTATATGGCGCTGTTGAATGACCCTGCCATGGGGACGCTGCTGGAGCGCTATGACCTGCATCTGGATTTCTACATCCACCCCAAGTTCCGGGATTACATCTCCAACTTCTCCATCGGCGCAGGAGAGCGGGTGCGGCTGATTCCCTTCGGCACCCAGCCCCTGAACCAGCTCATCATGGGCTGCAAAATGCTGATTACGGACTATTCCAGCGTGTGCTGGGATGTGTACTATCAGGGAAAGCCGGTGGTGTTCTACCAGTTTGACGTGGAGCAGTACAACGAGAGCACCGGCTCCTATATCGACATGGAGACGGAGCTGTTCGGAGACCGTGCCATGAAGCCGGAGGAGCTGCTGGCGCTGATGGAGGACTATGCCCGCAGGGACTTTGCCCTGCCCCGGCGCTATGCGGAGATGCGTCCGAAGATGTACGCCTATCTGGACCACAACAACAGCCAGCGCATTTGCGAGGAGATTATGAAGCGGCACTGGTAACCCAGCATGGATGCAACGCTCGCAGGCAAAGTCCATGGGACTTTGCCTGCAAGTGAAACAGCCCTCCCGGTTTTCCGGGAGGGCTGTTTGCTTTGGATTACGGCTGCTTACATCAGCTTGCGGAACATTTCCTTATACTGGTCAAGGCTGGCCTCTCTGGGGTTGCCGGGCGTGCAGGCATCGGCGGCGGCGGACTGGGCGAGGAAGTCCAGATCCTCCTCACGCAGCTTCTCCAGACGGGTGGGAATGCCCACGTCCACGCTGAGCTGACGCACAGCGTCAATGGCGGCCTTGCGGTAGGTGGGCTGATCCATGCCGGTGGTGTCCACGCCCAGCGCCTCAGCGATGTGCTTGAACTTCTCCCCGGTGTACTCCTGATTGAACTCCATGACGATGGGCAGCATCATGGCGCAGGCCACGCCGTGGGGCGTGTCATACAGAGCGCCCAGCGTATGAGCCATGGAGTGGGCAATGCCCAGCCCTACGTTGGAGTAGGCCATGGCGGTGACATACTGCGCCAGAGCCATGCCCTCTCTGCCCTCGGGGTCGTTCTCCACGGCCTTGCGCAGGTTCTTGCCGATGAGCTTGATGGATTCCAGATCCAGACAGTCGGACAGCTCCCATGCCGCCTTGGTGGTGTAGCCCTCAATGGCGTGGGTCAGAGCGTCCATGCCGGTGGAGGCGGTGAGACCCCGGGGCATGGAGGACATCATATCCGGGTCAACCACAGCCACGTCAGGAATGTCGTTGGGGTCTACGCAGACGAACTTCCGGGTCTTCTGCACGTCGGTGATGACATAGTTGATGGTGCTCTCAGCGCCGGTGCCGCCGGTGGTGGGGACAGCAATGGTGAACACGGTGCGCTTTTTCGTGGGTGCCACGCCCTCCAGAGAGCGCACGTCGGCGAACTCAGGGTTGTTGATGATAATGCCGATGGCCTTGCCGGTGTCCATGGAGGAGCCGCCGCCGATGGTAATCATATAGTCAGCGCCGGAGTTCTTGAACGCCTCCACGCCGCACTGGACGTTCTCAATGGTGGGGTTGGGCTTGATGTTGGAATAGACCTCATAGGCCATGCCCGCCTCGTCCAGCAGGTCAGTGACCTTCTTGGTGACGTTGAACTTCACCAGATCGGGGTCAGAGGCGACAAACGCCTTCTTGAAGCCCTTGGAGGCCACGATGCCGGGGATCTCCTTGATTGCGCCCTTGCCGTGGTAGGAAACGCCGTTGAGTACAAAACGATTGACTGCCATTTGAATTACCTCCTGTTGCTGTGTTGTGTGACAGGTGTCTTGGATGACGGAGGGCGGCTGCCCTCCGATGATCTGCGTCAGGTTTGGGGGAAGGCTTCATAGGATGCTTCGCTTATTTAATGCTTTTCGTACAGGAACTTCTCAGGCAGCTCCACCTTGAAGTCCTTTGCCAGATGCCGGAACTCGTCGGGCTGGATGGTCTGGCGCTTGTTGGGGGTCATGGACAGCACCTTCACCAGAATCTCTGCGCTCTTCTCCACGGTGTGCATCAGGCCGAAGGTGAGGTCAAAGTCCTCTCCGGAGCAGAACATGCCGTGATGCGCCCAGATGGCCACATCATACTGGCGCATCAGCTCAGAGGTGGCCACGGCGATGTCCCGCCCGCCGGGCACCATCCAAGGCACCACGCCGATGCCGCCGGGGAATACCACCGGGCACTCCGTTGCCATCTCCCACAGCTCACGGGTGAACGCCTCGTCGGTGAGGGGCAGCAC
>CAJOOV010000106.1 GCA_905236265.1 uncultured Oscillospiraceae bacterium
CCGCTACTATGTGGTGGAGGGCAACAAACGGGTCAGCGTGCTGAAATTCTTCGGCGCAGCCGCCGTTGCCGCACAGGTGACAAGGGTATTGCCGGAGCGCAACGAGCAGACCGAGGGATATTTTGAATATGTGGACTTCTACCGCCTCAGCGGGGTGAACTATCTGGAGTTCTCCAAACGGGGCAGCTATGCGCAGCTGCAAACCCTGCTGGGGAAAGAGCCGAAGACGGCGTGGACAGAGGATGAGCGCAGGCAGTTCTCCTCCGCCTACTTCAAGTTCCGGGGTGCCTATGAGAGCGCAGGGGGCAAAAAGGGGCAGGACGATACCACCACCGGGGACGCATTGCTGAGCTATGTGAAGATTTACGGCTTTCAGGCGCTGGTGCAGAGCGACCCTGCCGCCCTGAAGCGGGACATTTCCAAAATGTGGGAGGAGCTGGAGCTGCAAAAGGAGGAGGCGCCCATTGAGCTGAAGGCGGAGCCGGGGCCGGGAGAGGAGCGGCACACGGCGGGGAACCTGCTGTCCAAGGTGCTGCCTGTGGCAGGGGCAAAGCCGAAGGTGCTGCGTGCGGCGTTCCTCTATGACAAGACAGCCGCCGCCTCCGGGTGGAATATGGCCCATGAGCTGGGCAGACGGTACGTCCAGCGGGTATTTGACGGCAAGCTCCTCACCACCGCCTACGAGAACGTGCTGGAGGAGGATCCCCAGAAGGTGCTGGACAAGGCGATTGCCGACGGGAACACGGTGCTGTTCACCACCTCTCCCCGTATGCTGCCGGTGAGCCTGCGCACGGCGGTGGAGCACCCGGAGCTGGTGATTATGAACTGCTCCCTGAACACCTCCCACCGCTATATCCGCACCTATTACGCCCGTATGTTCGAGGTGAAGTTTGTGGCGGGCGCAGTGGCGGGCGTGCTGGCACAGGACGGGAGAGTGGGCTATATCTGCGACTATCCCATCTACGGCCAGATTGCCGGGGTGAATGCCTTTGCACTGGGTGTGCAGATGGTCAACCCGGAGGCGAAGGTCTATCTGGAATGGTCCGGCGTGGATGGGCTGGAGTGCGCCTATCACAGACTGGAGGAGCAGGGCATCAGCATTATCTCCTCTCTGGATCTGGCACCCCTGCCGGAGCTGGAAAACAACGGCATCGGACTGACCACCGTGGTAAACGGCGAGCGGGAGCTGCTGGCCATCCCCGTGTGGAAGTGGGGGGTCTATTACGAGGAGATGATCCGCCGCATTCTGAACAAGACCATCCAGAGTGAGTACAAGAGCAGCCGGAAGGCGCTGAACTACTACTGGGGACTTGCCACCGGCGTGCTGGATCTCCACTGCTCTGAGCTGGTGCCCAGAAGCGTACAGCGTCTGGCGGATATTTTGAAAAACAGCATCGCAAAAAAGGCGGTACACCCCTTCTGCGGCCCCATCTACCTGCAAAACGGCGCTGTCATCGCAGAGAACGGGGAGGAGCTGTCTCTGGAACAGATTGCCAACATGGACTATCTGGTGGACAGCGTGGAGGGGAGCATTCCCAGCTTTGGCACACTGAGCGACGTGGGCAAGGACACTGTGGAACAGGTGGGGATTCCCTGCGCCACCAGACAGGGGGAGCAGGAAGACAATCCCCCCGGAAACGAGGGGTGAGGTATGCGTATTCTGGCTGTGGCGGATGAGGAGTCCCGTTATTATTACGACTACTATACCCCCGGCAAGCTGGACGAGTTCGACCTCATCCTCGCCTGCGGCGATTTGCACAAGAGCTATCTGGAATTTCTGGTGACCATGGCGCACTGCCCGGTGCTCTATGTTCCGGGAAACCATGACGAGCGCTTCGAGACCGAGCCGCCGGAGGGCTGTACCTGCATTGACGGCCAGATCTATGTGTACAAGGGCGTCAGGATTCTGGGGCTGGGAGGCTCCTACCGCTACCGGGAGGGAACCTATATGTACACAGAGGGGCAGATGCGCTGGCGCATCAGAAGGCTGTGGCTCCAGCTTGTGCGGCACCGGGGCTTTGACATCCTTGTGACCCACGCCCCGGCAAGGCACCTGAACGATCTGGACAACCTGACCCATCGGGGCTTTCAGTGCTTCAATGAGCTGATGGACAGGTATCGGCCTGCCTTCTTCGTCCACGGACATATCCATAAGAATTACGGCATCAAGATTCCCCAGAAGCAGATGCGGGGAAGCACCACGGTCATCAACGCCTTTGAGGCATGTGCCTTTGACTTTGAAGCGGCGGAAAAGCCGTAACGCACCACACCCCGGAGCGGACATTTCTCCCGTCTCCGGGGTGTGTCTCGTCAAAAAAGCCTTGCCAAGCCCGCCGGGAGATGGTATACTGCATATAATCGCTGTGAAAAGAAGGAGTACGGTCTGACAGGCGGTGCAGAGAGGGGATGGACGGTGAGAATCCCTCCGGCGTCAGGCGGGAAGGCATCTTTGAGCTGCGGCGTCAACGGAGCAGTCCCAGTAAGCGCCGCCGGTTCCCCCGCCGTTATCGGGCAATGAAGTGTCCGGGGTTCGCCCCGGAAATTCAGGTGGTACCACGGACAGCATCTGTTCGCCCTGAGCCGGTTGGCTTGGGGTTTTGTTTTTACCCAGATGTATCACGAATGAAGGAGTATGAGACATGAAAAACGAAGCAAAGACCATGGAAAAGGTAGTTGCCCTGTGCAAGGGCAGAGGCTTTATCTTCCCCGGCAGCGAGATCTACGGCGGCCTTGCCAACACATGGGACTACGGTCCTCTGGGCGTGGAGCTGAAGAACAACGTCAAGCGGGCGTGGTGGAAGAAGTTTGTGCAGGAGAACCCCTATAACGTGGGTCTGGATGCCGCCATTCTCATGAATCCCCAGACATGGGTAGCCTCCGGACATCTGGGCGGCTTCTCTGACCCGCTCATGGACTGCAAGGAGTGCCACGAGCGGTTCCGTGCCGACCAGCTCATCGAGGGCTGGTGCGAGGAGAACGGCTTTGCCATGGAAAAGCCCATTGACGCCTTCTCTCAGGAGGAGATGAGCGCCTTTATCGAGGAGCACCACGTCAATTGCCCCACCTGCGGCAAGCACAACTGGACGGAC
>CAJOOV010000107.1 GCA_905236265.1 uncultured Oscillospiraceae bacterium
GCCCTCCAAAATGAAAACACTTTTCTTTTTCCTGTTGCATCGTTTGCCAGTTTACGGTAAAATGAAACAGGATGTATCCTGTTTTACCGGCTTTCACACATACAGGATACGATACTGCTATGGTTTGGAGGCACAGCGCAGATATGAAGAACCGAAAGCTGACTTTTCAGAATATTGCAATCTTTATTATCATTATCGTCACATTCATGGGAAATGCCCTGTTTTTCGCAACCCTCAACACGGATTCCCTGCGTCAGTCCGTGGAGGCTGAGACGGAGCTTTCCGCCTCGGTGTATGCAAACCACCTGATGGAGCGCATCTCGCTGGAGGATATTCTCGCCCAGCGCTTTCAGGGCGATGAATCCCAGCTCTTTCAGGACGTGGGCGCCAGCGAGGAGACCGATGTCTGGGTGATTGCCCCTGACGGGGCGGTTTACAGCAAAAACGGGGAGTCTGCCTCCGGCAATCTCTTCGACGGCTCAGAGGAATTCAGCGCCGAGCTGGTACAGCAAGCGGAGCAGGACGGGGTGTCCATCCTCTGGCAGGGAAAAAAGAGCATCCTCTTCCTGCGTCAGAGCTGCTGCGCCGTGCGTCCCATCTATGGGGGACGGCTGTTTCTGGTGGTGGTGAACCACTGCCTCTCCGCTCAGGCCATCCAGCGCAGGCAGCTCTCCCTCATGTTTATGATCGACACGGTGCTGGTCTTTACCACTATCGTGCTGATTGCCAACATTATCTTCAATTACCGCCGTCTGCTCATCCGCCTTGCCACCACGGACGAGCTGACCTGTCTTGCCAACCGGAAGTCCTTCAACACGGAGTTTGAGGAGTTCATGGAGCAGGGGGAGGGGCAGGAGTGCTCCCTGTTTCTGCTGGACATCGACCTGTTCAAGCAGATCAACGACAACTACGGCCACGCCGCAGGCGACCACGCCCTGAGCTACCTCGCTCAGGAGATTCAGTCCATGGTGAAGGAAAACCACGGCTTTGCCGGGCGCTGGGGCGGCGATGAATTTATCGGCATTCTTCCTCTTTCCGGCATTGAGGCTCATAAACAGTTAAAAAAGCTGTGCCGCACCATTGCCGACGCCCATCTGGAGGAGGGCTTCCGCATGACCATCAGTGCAGGCGTGGCCAGCGCCGACGGGGACACGAATCTGGGCAAGATCTCTGAGCGGGCGGATTTGGCGCTGTACCACTCCAAGGAGAACGGGCGAAACTCCGCCACCCTCTACGACCTGTCCATGGAGGTGCCGGAGGAGCTGACGGCGAAGCAGGCCGATGCTCCCGCTGCCCAGCGTCCCGCCCCTGAGGCGCAGAGGACGCAAACCGACAGCGCTGCCCCCAAACGCTCCCCCGCCGGGGAGAGCGGCGTGAAGGGCAATCTCCGCTCCCGCCTTGCCGCCTATGTCCGGGAAAAGCTGGTTCAAAGCTCCATTCTCGGCGTAACGTGGATGGCTCCCTTCGTGGCAGGCGGCGGCATTCTAATTGCGCTGGCGTTTCTCTTTGACGCCGCCTCGGTGGATCTGTCCACCCTCACTGTGGCAGAGCGTGCCGCCTTCGGCTCCATCACCCCACTGGCCGCCACCCTGAAGGAGGTGGGGGGCATCACCTTCAACTTCATGCTCCCTGTCTTTGCCGGGTTCATGGCCTACGGTATCGCCGGAGAGGACGCCTTTATGACCGGCTTTGTGGGCGGGTATATGACCATCAACAGCAACTCCGGCTTCGTCGGCGCAATGATTGCCGGTTTCGCCGCCGGTATCATCTCCAGCGAGATTCAGCAGTTCACCAAGCATCTCCCCCGCTTTATCCGCCGTGCCGCCCCCATCGTCATCTATCCCGTGTTCAACCTGATGCTGATGCAGGCCATCTCCTGGTTCGTGATTACGCCCATCTCCTCCGCCTTGGGCACCCTGTTCACCGGCATACTGGATTTCATCGTGGTACACAGTCAAATTGCCGCAGGCGCACTGTCTGCCACTATGATGGCAACGGACATGGGAGGCATTATCAACAAGGTGGCCTATACCTACGGCGTGAGCCATATCCTGCAGGGTCAGAGCAATATCATGGCCTCCATTATGCTGGGCGGCATGGTGCCTCCCATCGGCATTTTCCTCTCTATGCTCCTGTTTCCCAAAAAATACACGCCCAAGGAGCATGAGCGCAGCTACAGCACTCTTTTTATGGGGCTTTCCTTCATCACCGAGGGCGCACTGCCCTTCGTCTTTACCGACCTGTTCCGGGTCATTCCCTCCTGCATGGCAGGCTCCGCCATTGGCGGCGGGCTGTCCGTACTCTTCGGCTGTGAGCTGCCAGCGCCCCACGGCGGTATCTTCGTCTTCCCCGTGATGCGCCACGCCGTGCTCTATGTGATTGCACTGCTTATCGGCTCCCTCGTCACGGCGGCGCTGCTGGGCATCTGGAAGAAGGACGCTCCCCCGCAGCAGGAGGAGGGCTGACCCCTCCCCTTTTATACAGTTACTTCCCTTCAACACCCATAATGGAAAGGACAGGGTGAACGGCATGGACAACGGTTTCTCAATACTCATGTTTCTCTTCTCCGGCGCACTGCTGCTCTACAGCGCCCTTCTGGCGGTGACAAAGGATTACAGCCTCATACCCCGCAGCTCCGCCGTATCGGTGAAGGAGGGGGACAAAAAACGCTATACCCTGCGTCTGGCAAAGGTCATCGCCCTTGTGGCGCTCTCACCCGCACTCAGCGCCATTGTCGCATTTTGGAACCTCCGGCTGGGCATTGCCTCCCTTGCGGTGTCCACTGCCCTTCTGATTCGTGCCGGGGTGGCCATGATGGAGGAGATGAAATAACCCTTTGCTCCCTGTTTTTTCCGAAAAGCTGGAAAAAACACTTGCATTTATGCAAAACGTGATGTATACTACAACTCGATTACGCACACCAAGGGGATTTTATGCCCTGTTGTCGGTGTTCCGATGGGCATAAGGGATGAACCGGGTGGAGGTAACAACAAATTCATTTCAGGAGGAAACAAACAATGGCAGTCGTATCTATGAAGCAGCTTTTGGAGGCCGGTGTACACTTCGGCCACCAGACCCGTCGGTGGAACCCCAAGATGGCCACCTATATCTACACCGAGCGCAACGGCATCTATATCATCGACCTGCAGAAGACCGTGAAGAAGCTGGAGGAGGCCTATTCCTTCGTCAAGGACGTCGCCGCTGAGGGCAAGAGCGTTCTCTTCGTGGGCACCAAGAAGCAGGCGCAGGACGCAATCCGTGAGGAGAGCGGACGCTGCGGCATGTTCTATGTGAACTCCCGCTGGCTGGGCGGTATGCTCACCAACTTCAAGACCATGCGCACCCGTGTAGACCGTCTGGCACAGCTGAAGAAGATGCAGGAGGACGGCACCTTCGACATGCTCCGCGCAGAGCTGAAGGGACTCGGGGTAAAGGCCGGGAACATATCGAACCCGCACGTCTTCGCGCAGCTTCTCAAGA
>CAJOOV010000108.1 GCA_905236265.1 uncultured Oscillospiraceae bacterium
CCCCCAGAGTCAGTCTCACCTATGGGCGTGCGCCACTGCGCCGTCTGCTCAGAGACGGTTCTCCTCCAGCTCCCTGCGCCGCTCCTCCCTGGACTGCTCCAGAAGGGCGGTGATGTCCACGCTTTCACCGTCCTGCCACAGGCGTTCCAGATCGTAGAACTCCCGCTGCTCAGGCAGGAAGATATGCACCACCACGGTGGAGAAGTCCAGCAGCACCCAACCGGAATCCCGCTCGCCCTCTCTGTGGTGCAGCTCCTCTCCCAGATTCTCCGCTGTCTCCTCCGCCAAATCGGAGAGGGTACGGATCTGGGTGGTGGAGGTGGCGGTACAGAGGATAAAATAATCCGCCAGAATGGTAATATCCCCCACATGGATGACCTCAATTTTCTGCGCCCGCTTGCTGTCCAGCGCTTTGACAATCTCCTGCGCCAATACCTTCGGTTCTGTCATGTTACCCTTCCTTCCTTTGATGGTCTTTCATCCAGCTCCACGCCTCCAGCGTTTTTTCATGCAGAGGCTGTCCGGCTCTGGCATTGTGTGCAATGGTGATTTCCAGCCCCCGGAGCACTGCCGCATCCAAATCCGTATAGATCAGCTCCCGCAGCTCCTGCGCCCACGGATAGCGGCGGCTGGGCTCGGCATAGTCCGCAATATAGAGAATCTTTTCCAGCAGGGTCATATCTGCCCGTCCGGTGGTGTGCCAGCGGATGGCCTGACAGATCTCCTCGTCCATACCGAACACGCACCGGGCAATCCCCGCCCCGCTCTTGGAGTGGAGCAGCGCCAGCGTGGACTTTTCCATATCATCCAACAGAATACCATACTTTTCGCAGGTTGACAACTGCCGGCTCAGGCTGAAATACTTGGTGCAGTCGTGGAGAATCGCCGCCTTCCGGGCGCTCTCCTCGTCCGCTCCCCAAACCTGCGCCATTTTTGCCGCCGTCTCCTCGGTGCCCCGGATGTGGGCAAGGCGCTTTGCCTTCACCATAGAGTAGCTGCATGCGCGAAGCTCCTGCAGGCTCAGCCGGGTCAGATCGGCACAGGTGCCGTAGAGCCGGTGCATCAGGATATAGCCCCACACGCTCTCGTCCAGATACGCCCCGCCTGCGCCCCGTGCCAGCGCCTCCCGCACCCCGGTGGAGGACAGGGGCACCACGCCCTCGTTGTCCACCACGGCGCACACGGCTCCCAGCTCCTGCTCCAGCCGCCGCTTCTGCCCGGCGAACGCCTCTTCCCGGTCGTCCCTCTCCCGGCGGAAGGCGGCAAGGTTCACGCACCGGGCAATCGTCTCCGGCTCCCGCCATGTATGGAAGGAGAGGAACATATCCGTCCCCATGAGCAGCCACAGCTCATCCTCCGGGTACTCCCGGCGCAGCAGCCGGACGGTGTCCTTTGTATAGCTGACCCCCTCCCGGCTCAGCTCCACATCGGAGACAGAGGCAGGCACAGTATCCCCCAGCCGGTCTGCCGCAATGGCGCACATGGCAAGCCTGTCCTCAGGGGAGGCGGAGTGCTCCGAGAGCGCCTTGTGGGGGGGCTGCTTGTCGGGCACAAGAATCAGCCGCTCCAATCCCAGCGCCTTCGCCGCCGCTCTGGCCGCCTGCATGTGCCCCAGATGGGGCGGGTCAAAGGTGCCGCCGTAGATGCCGATTTTCATCTTACTTCACCAGCACAATCCTGTCCTTCTTGTCCTTGCGGTGGCTGGGACGGTAGAGGACAAACTTGCTGCCGATGACCTGCACCCCTGCCGCCGCCGTGCGCCGGGCAAGGATTTCGCAGGCCTCCCTTGCGTCATACTCTGCGTTTTCCAGCACCTTGCCTTTTATCAGCTCCCGTGCCTCCAGTGCGTCCCGCACCTGCTTCACCAGCTCGTCGCTGATGCCCCCCTTGCCCACGGTGATAATGGGGTCAATCGTATTTGCCATGGCACGAAGCTGTGCCCGCTGTTTGCTTGTCAGTTCCATATGATCTCCTTGTATCAGAATCGCACGTCAAAAGCCGCATACACCCGCTTGCAGGCGGGGCAATACTGCCCCTCTCCCTTTGGCTCGCAGCCCACGGTGTCCTTGGGAATCAGCTTTCCCACCTGCTCCTTGGGCGTCCACTTCACAATGCAAAAGCTCCCGATTTTATAGGGGAAGGTCTCCGCCTCCGCCACGCCCTGACGCAGCATCCCGCCGCACTCCGGGCAGCGGTCATAATATCCTTTCA
>CAJOOV010000109.1 GCA_905236265.1 uncultured Oscillospiraceae bacterium
CCAAGGTATTTCAGCCTGATGAGTTGAAAAACAGGCAGAGACACAGAATGCTGGCTTAAAAATCGCTATTAATCAGCGGTTCCTTAAAAATGGTATGAGATGCAAAGTCAGTTTTCATCAGGCAAGGATGACGACGCAGGCGCTCTGGCGCCCGTCAAGGAGGAAGACGCAGCACGGTGATTGCGCCTAATGCAAGACCTGCATGTTGCCCTAAATGATTCACCGCCCGGACGAACCGCTTCGTCCGGGCAGCAAGATATCGGAAGGAGAATGACACTTCGTTTGAGAAGAAATGCTTCTCCGATATGTGTGTAACCAGATAGAACAGTTGCTTCGTGAAAAAGCGGAAGCCTCACAAAACGATAGAATTGACACGCCTGTATTGCTCCGGGGTCAGACCAACGATCTCCCGGAACTTCTTTCCAAAGTAGCTGGGACTTTCAAAGCCGCACATTTTTCCAATCTCATACGCCTTTTTCTCCGGGTACTGCTCCAGAAACAGTCTCGCCCAGCCAATGCGAATCAGTGTCAAATGCTGTAAAATCGTCTGCTTTGTCTCTCGCTTGAACAGGACGCAGAGATACTCTTTTGTTAAGCCAACTTCAGCCGCAACCGCATCCAGACTGACAGGCTCCCGGTAGTGGTTCTCCAGATAGGAGAGCACAAGCTGAATTGTCTCGCTGGCCGGCTCCTCCTTTTGCACCTCTGCCAGCTTACGGATACAGGAGGACAGGTCGGTGAGCAGGGCGTAGCACAGCTTGGAATAGTCCCTTTGCTGTCCGCCGCTGCTGTGAAGCGCTACCAGCCGCTCCATATAATCAGTCATCATGCCACTGTCCCGAATCTGGTATACGCCGGATTCCTCCATCCCGCAGGCGCTCATAATCGCCTCACAGCATGACCCTGTGAGCCCCAGCAGCTCCACGGTGCAGTCCTGTGTCAGTGCTTTGCAGGACATGGGAACATGGGGCCAGACCAGAAAGGCCTGCCCCGGCTGGATAATGCACCGCTGACCGTCCGCTGTAAACTCGCCCTTGCCCTGCGTGCAGTAGTAGAGCAGGAAGAAATCTGTCCCGTGGGGATGCCGGGACAGCTCCAAGGCGTGACCGTGCCCCAGATAGACCAGCAAAAGAGGAATGTGCCCATCCTGCCGGGAGGAATAACGCATGGAAAAGATCATGGGAACCTCCGTTCTGTGAGAAACACAATATCGTTATATAGATATTATAATATTGAGATTGAGCGGCTGTCAACGGAATGGTATGATAAAACCATCAAAAGACAACTGTGAAATGGAGGACACAAGGATGAAGCAGAAGATAAACCCGGTTCATGTGGGGGTCATTGGCACGGGAATGATCAGCAAAACCTATCTGGACACCCTGACCAGCCGCTTTGACATCATTCAAGTGGATGCAGTAGCTGACCGTCATCTGGAAAAGGCGCAGAAAACCGCAGAAAAGTACGGCATTCGAGGCTGTACCATTGACGAACTGCTGGCTGAATCGGACATTGACCTTGTTCTGAGCCTGACGCCGCCGGTGGCCCACGAGGAAATCGTGACCAAAATCCTGAACGCCGGCAAGCACGCCTATACGGAAAAATGCTTTGCGCTGGACTTGGAGACCGCCCGTCGGATGTGCGCTCTGGCAGAGGAAAAGCAGCTCTTTCTGGGTACTGCCCCGGATACCTTCTTTGCCGGATGGGTGCAGACTGCCAGACAGGTGATCGACAGCGGCGCTCTGGGCACCATCACCTCCTTTGCCCTCCACGGCAACCGGGACAATGAGCGGATGCTGGGAGCCATGGACTATATGAACCGTCCCGGAGGCGGGGTGATTCTGGATTATTCCGTGTACTATCTCACGGTGCTGGTGAACCTACTGGGTCCGGTGCGCCGGGTCAGCGCCAGCATCAAGGCGCCCTATCCCACCCATGTGAATCAGTTTGAGCTTTCTCCCCACTTCGGGGAGGTGATCGACACCCCCAACGAGAGCCAGTTCTACTCCCTGATGGAGCTGGAAAACGGCATCTCCGGTACCCTCTCCATCAACTCGGACAGCGTATTCTTCGACCAGACCTATTTTGCCATCTACGGCAGCAAGGGCATTCTCTATCTGAGCTGTCCCGACCACTTTAACGGCACCGTAAAGCTCTATGAAAACACCTATGACTTCGCCAAGGCCGACAAACCGGAGTTGAGGGAGGTGGAAAACCCCTATGGGTTCAACGTGGAATCCAGAGGGGTGGGCGTGGCAGATCTGGCATGGGCCATCCGGGAGGGCAGAGAACTGCGCGCCTGCGGGAAAACCGCCTGCCATGTGCTGGATATTCAGGCGTGTATGGTGGAGAGCGACCGGCAAAACAGCGCCTTTGTGGAAGTCATGACCACCTGCCACCGTGCAGCACCTCTCCGTATTGCCACGGACGGGGAAGAGAGCAGCTTACGCACAGAAACCATCTGAAGGAGGAAAACAAAATGCGTTATCAATTTCCAAAAGATTTCATCTGGGGTGTTGCCACCGCCGCCCAGCAGATTGAGGGCGGCATGACCGAGGATGGCAGAGGGCTGTCCATCTGGGACGTGTTCTCCCGCCTGCCCGGTAAAACACCCAACGGAGACAGACCGGATGTGGCATGTGATTCCTACCACCTGTTTCAGCGGGATGTGGAAATGCTGAAGGAGCTGGGGGTCAAGTCCTACCGTTTCTCCTTCTCCTGGCCGAGAATCATCCCCGACGGCAGCGGCGAGGTGAATCAGGCGGGTATCGACTACTATAAGCGGCTTATCGCCTGCCTGAAGGCAAACGGCATTGTCCCCAATGCCACCATCTACCACTGGGATCTGCCCTACGCCCTGCAAATTCAGGGAGGCTTCGGCAACCGAAAGATCGTGGAGTGGTTCACCCGGTATGCAGAGATACTGCTGGACAACTTCGGGGAGGACATTGACTACTGGGTGACGGTAAACGAGCCTATTGCCACCTATGTGGGTCATGCAGAGGGCTTTTTTGCTCCCGGTCTGAAAAACGAGGCCTACGCCCGCCAGTGCATCCACAACCTGCTCCTCTGCCACGGTGAGACGGTGAAGCTGTTCCGGGAGAAACGGCTGAAAAACGCCAAAATCGGCATTGTGGTGGACGTGTGGAAGCACTATCCTGCCCGCCCCGGCAACAAAGAGGACGAGGGCAGCGCATGGTTCCGCAA
>CAJOOV010000110.1 GCA_905236265.1 uncultured Oscillospiraceae bacterium
AACCAGCTTCGCATGACCGAGGTGAATGCACTGACCCCCATTGAGGCCATGAATCTGCTGTTTGAGTGGAAGAGGATGCTGTGAGGGTTTTTGGATACACAGGAAATAGAAAGCTGTGGAGGTAATCATAGTGAATGAATTTAACGAATATGTGCGTGAGCATTTTTCCATAGCCGGTGATATTGTCATTAAATCCATGATGGGCGGTTATCTTGTGTACCTTAACGGCAAACTGATAGGTGATATTGGAGATAAGGAGCTGTTTTTAAAGAGAACGCCCACATCGGACAGACTTCTTGCCGACTCAGAACTGCGTTATCCTTACGAAGGTTCAAAGACACTAATGCACGTGTTTGACAGATTTGAGGACACGGATTTGATAGCAGAATTACTGGAAGGCATGTATGCGGAACTGCCCGAAAGGAAAACCAAAAAAGCCAAATGAGACTGGAAAAATCCGGTTTACACGTCCGCAGGAATCAAAGCAAAACAGATAGGAGCTTTTCATGCCAACCATTCAACAACTATCCCCCCACGTCGCTGACCTGATTGCCGCCGGCGAGGTGGTGGAGCGTCCCGCCAGCGTGGTGAAGGAGCTGGTGGAAAACGCCATTGACGCAGGCGCAACCGCCCTCACCGTGGAGATCATGGGGGGCGGTATGCACTATATCCGGGTGACGGATAACGGCTGCGGCATTCTCCCCGAAGAAGCCGCCACTGCCTTTCTCCGCCACGCCACCAGCAAAATCCGCACGGAATACGACTTGGAAGCCATCGGCACGCTGGGCTTTCGGGGAGAGGCGCTGGCGGCCATCTCCGCCGTGAGCCGGGTGGAGCTGCTCACCCGCACCGCCGGGGCGGACTTCGGCACCTGCCTGCAGCTGGAGGGAGGAAGTGTCCAATCTCAGGAGGAGTCCGGCTGCCCGGAGGGCACGACCATGATCGTCCGGGATCTCTTCTTCAACACCCCGGCACGGCTGAAGTTTATGAAGCGGGACTCTGCGGAGGGCGCCGCCGTGTTCACTGTGGTACAGCACGAGGCGCTGTGTCACCCGGAGCTGTCCTTCCGCTTTCTCCGGGAGGGCAAGGAGGAGCTGCTTACGCCGGGAGACGGCAAGCTGGCCTCCGCATTGTATGCGGTGCTGGGCAGGGAGGCGGCCATGGGCTTTCTCACCTGTCCGGTGTGCGGGGAGGAGATTCAGGTGGAGGGCTATGTGTCCCGCCCCGCCTGCTGCCGGGGGACGAGAGCTATGCAGTTCTTCTTCGTCAATGGCAGATATGTGAAGTCCCGCACCATGATGGCGGCGCTGGAACAGGCGTATGCCAACACGAAGATGGTGGGGAAGTTTCCCGGCTGTGTGCTGAAGCTGAGCTGCAAGCTGAACAGCGTGGACGTGAACGTCCACCCCGCCAAGACGGAGGTGAAATTCACCGACGAGCGGGCGCTGTTTGATGCAGTCTACTACGCCGTGAAATCCGCCCTTGAGGGGGAGAGCGGCCATGTGCAGGCGGTTTTGGAGGAGAAACGCCCCAAGCCCCAGCGCATGGATACCGTGACCCAGAACCAGACCTTTTTCAAATCCATGACGGCGCAGCAGTTCCGGGAGGAGCCGGATGCCCCGGTGCTCCGCTCCACGGCACAGGCGGCCTACCGCAGCGAGATCACCCCATGGCAGGCGGCTACCAGCCGCAACGCTGCCCAGCTTCTCCAGCGCCAGAAGGAGCGGGAGCGCTCAAGGCAGGAGCAGCAGAAAAAGCAGCAGCGGGATGTGGGCATTGTTATGGAGGCGCTGGAGCTGCAAAACGCCGGACGGGTGATGCCCGCAGAGCAGCCGCCGGTATCTCAGGAACTGCTCTGGGCAGTGGAGCCGGAGGAGAAACAAGCGGCGGGAGCGCCGGAGGGGGAGAAGGCCGAGGCGCTGCCCCCGGAGCAGGAGCTGACCACACAGGGGGAGAGCGGAACCTCCCCGGATGCGCCCACATGGAGAATTGCCGGAGAGGTGCTGAACACCTATATCATTGTGGAGCAGGGGGACAGCATTACCCTCATCGACAAGCACGCCGCCCACGAGCGGATGAAC
>CAJOOV010000111.1 GCA_905236265.1 uncultured Oscillospiraceae bacterium
GCCTTCAAGGTCTCCACCAACCCGGCGCAGGTCAAATTCACCCTGACCAGCGGCGCAAAGGGCAGGGTCACGGTGAAGTGGACGAGGGTGACGGGCGCTACCAGCTACGGGATCTACTACAAGGCCAGCGCCAAGGCGGGCTGGAGGAAGATCGCCACTGCCAAGGGCACTGCCAGCAGCTACACCAAGACCGGTCTGAGCAGCGGCACGGGCTACTTCACCGTGCGGGCCTTCCGGACGTATGAGAAGCGCACCTATGGCGGTGCGTATGCCGCAAAGTCGGTGAAGATCAAATAAGACCGGCGTTTGCAGGGTCTTACACGAAGAAAAAAGTGCGTATGCTTTGCCCATAACGGGGAGCATACGCACTTTTTTGTCACAGAATCACATTACACACCAGCAGGAAGAGCATAATTGCCATATACCCCAGAGCGAACAGGGTCAGCCCGAAGCCGAAGGTGCCCAGCTCCCCCCGCCGCCCCTGAGGGTGGGGGTCGTAGTTGGCAAAGCGGTGATCCTCCGGGGGCTTGACGATGGGGTCAAAGCGGAAGAACAGCAGCTTGTTGGCCAGCAGCACCAGCCACTCAAAGACGCTGGCAATCAGCCGGGCGCACACCGCCCCGGCGAAGGGCAGCCAGACCATGAGCAGGGGACGGTAGAGGCTGTCCTCCAGACTGAGTACACTGGGCCACGGGTTGGTATAGCGTACCCCCTCCAGACTGTACCGGCGCACCAGCGTGCGCACAAAGCCCAGATACAGCACAGCGCCCATGGCAAGGGAGATCGCTCCCCCCTTCAGGTTCCCGGCGGAGAAGTAGGCCACGTGCTCCTCCATCCCGGAGGTGGGGAAGAAGCCCTGGGCAAAGGCGGCAATGCGCTCCAGCGTCAGGTGGGGGGTCATGCCCAGCAGGGGGCAGAGCAGGGCGCAGAGGGTGAGCAGGTTCATCAGGAAGGGAGAGGCCTGCAAGGCGGTCTTGTCATAGCGCTCCTGCACCTCGTCGTCCCCGTTGCGCTCCACAAACAGGCACACAAACAGCTTGAGCATATATGCCACCGTCATGCCCCCGGAGAGAAGGAAGAGCCACTCCGCCGCCTTGTACAGCCGGATGTCCGCCCCGGCGTGGGAGAGCAGGTGGATATACTCCACAATGCTCTCGTGAATCAGGGTCTTGGACACATAGCCGTTGAACAGGGGCACGCCCATAATGCCCAGAGCGGGCAGCAGGAAAATCACCATGAGCTGGCGCTTGCCCCGTCCGAAGCCCCGCAGCTCGGTAAGCTCCAGCTTTCCCGTGGTGTGGGCGATGATGCCCACGCTCACGAAGAGCACCAGCTTGAACCAGCTGTGGTTCACCATGTGCAGCAGCGTGCCCCACACGGCAATCCCGTTCTCCTCCCCCAGCAGGCACTGCATGGCGGTGCCGGTGAGGATAAAGCCGATCTGGCTCATGGTGGAGCAGGCCAGCACCGTCTTTACATTGGTGTGGCAAAGCCCCATAAACCCGCCCCAGACCATGGTGACTACCCCGAACAGGAGCAGGAAGTTCCCCGCCCCGGCATCGTGGACAAAGACCTTGGCGGCAAGGGCGAAAATACCGAACACGCCGCCCTTGGTGATGATGCCGGAGAGCAGGGCGGAGGCGGGGGCGGGTGCCGCCGGGTGCGCCTTGGGCAGCCATGTGTGCAGCGGCCACATGCAGCACTTCGCCGCAAAGCCCGTCAGGGCACAGATGCCCCCGGCGTACAGCCGTCCCCGGCTGCCCTCGTAGGCCAGCACCGCCGCCCCCAGCTCGTCAAAGCGCAGGGTGCCCAGTGCGTCATAGAGGAGAAACAGCCCCATCAGCGTCACCATGCCGCCGATGACGGCGTAGGCGAGGTAGGAGCCTGCCGCCTCTCTGGCCTGAGGCGTCTCATTGTGCATCACCAGCGGATAGGAGGCAAGGCTCATCATCTCAAAGAACACCAGCGTGGTGTAAAAGTCCCCGGAGAGGAACACGCCCATAATCGCCCCCTCTGTCAGCAGCAGGAAGAGGTGGTAGCGGGCGGTTTTGGTGTCGTGGCTGAGGTATTCCCGGTCTGCGATGCCGGAGACCAGCCAGAGGGTGGCGGCGGCGATGCACAGCACCACGGACAGCCCGGACACCTGAAGGCTCAGTCCCAGCCCTGCCAGCTCCGGCAGCGCCAGCGCCTGCCCGGTCTTGGGCAGCAGCCCCAGACACAGCGCCCACTCCGCCCCCAGCGCCGCCAGAGACAGCCCCACATCCGTTTTGGCGGTGCGGTGTCCGGCGATGCCGGCGAAAAGCCCGCCCAGCATGGGCAGGAGAATGACAGTCAGAAGATACATAGTCCCGCCTCCTCACATGATCTCTCCCACAAGGGAGGAAAGGGCCTCACTCAGCGGGGCGACGGCAAAGCTCACCGCCAGAGAGAGCAGTACCAGCAGCACCAGCGCCGTGCGGATGCGCCAGCCCGCCTCGGTGTACGCCTCGTTTGCGCGCACCTCGCTGAGCTGCTGCTTGGTGGGGAAAAAGGCGGGGACGATCACCGTCACCTGATACAGTCCGGTGAGAAAGGCGGAGAGGATCAGCGCAGCGCAGCCCGCCACCGCAAGGGGGCTGGCCTGCCCCACCAGCGCCTGGGCAATCGCCCACTTGCTGAAGAACCCGGCGAAGGGGGGAATGCCGATCAGCCCCAGAGAGGCGGCGGTAAAGGCGGCAAAGGTGAGGGGCATACGCCTGCCCAGCCCCGGCAGCTCAAAGATATACTCCCGCCCCGTCTGGCACAGCACCGCACCGGCGCAGAAGAAGAGAATGATCTTAAACACGCTGTGGGCAGCCATGTGCAGCAGTGCGGCGCTCAGCCCCGCCCCGGTCATCACGGAAGCCCCCAGCAGGATATAGCTCAGATTGGACACCGTGGAGTAGGCAAGGCGGCGCTTCAGGTGCTGCATCCGCCAGCTCATCACGGAGCCAAAGACCACCGTGAAGCAGCTAAAGCCCATCATCACCCACTGGGCGAAGCTGCCCTGCAGCAGCGCCGTGCCGAAGTTGTAGTAGGTGATGCGGAGAATGGCGAAGATTCCGGCGTTCACCACCGCCACGGCGTGGAGCAGTGCGGAGACAGGGGTGGGAGCCACGGAGGCGCTGGGCAGCCAGCCGTGGAGCGGCCACACCGCCGCCTTCACGCCAAAGCCGAAAAAGCCCAGCAGGAACACGCCGCGCAAAAGCGTCTCATGCCCTGCCGCCGCCCCAGGGTTCAGGCTGCCCCCCGGCACAAAGTCCAGCACGCCGAAGCGGTAGACAAACACCAGAGAAATCAGCGCCAGCGCAGCGCCGGACATGGAGTAGAGGATATACTTCCGCCCGGCATAGCGTGCCTTGCCCTCCATCTCGTGCATCACCAGAGGCAGGGTACACAGGGTGAGCAGCTCATAGAAGAAATAGAGGGTGAAGGTGTTGGCGGCGCAGGCAATGCCCACCACCACGCCGTAGGTCATGGTGAAAAAGGCGAAGAAGCGGCTCTCCCCGTGCTCGTGGCTCATGTACTCAAAGGAGTAGAGCACGGCGATGGGCCACAGCAGCGCCACAATGCCCAGAAACACCAGCGTCAGACCGTCGGTGTGAAAGGCGAGGGTCAGGCCGGGATAGATGCTCCAAAGCGCCAGCGCCTGCCGGGGGGGATAGAGCACCAGAGCGGCGGCAAGGGCGCTGGTGGCAAGGGTGAGCAGCATCACCCACGCCTCCCGCACGCCCCGGCGGCGCAGGGGATGGGCCAGCATGACCCCGCCTCCCAGCAGGGGCAGGAGGATGGCGGCGGGAATCAGCGAGGCTTCCATGGCAGTCATGACAACACCTCCTGACTGATTTCGGCGGCTGCTGCGGCAAGGCGGGCAAGGGGCTGGGTCACAATGCCCAGCGCCAGAAGGCTCAGCGCCAGCACCACCAGCGGCACCAGCATCCGCCAGCCCGGCTCCAGCGGCTTGTCAAAGCCGCCCTCCTCCGTGCAGCCGTGGGTGATGATGGGAAAGAGATACCCCGCCGTGAGAATGGCGGAGACCAGCAGCACCGCAGCCCCCGCTATGCCCGTTGCGCCCAGCGCCTGCATCCCTCCCGTGGCAAGGCTCCACTTGCTCACGAAGCCCGCGAAGGGGGGAATGCCCACCAGCGACAGGGAGGCAAAGGCAAAGCTGCCAAAGACCACGGGCATACGCTTGCCCAGCCCGGTAAGCTCATAGACCTTTGTTTTGCCGCTTTGATGAATGACGGCTCCGGCGCAGAGGAACAGGGCGGTTTTGCTCACGGCGTGGAACACCGCCTGCAAAATCCCTCCCGCAAAGCCCGCCGGAGAGAACTGGAACAGTCCGTAGAGCACATAGCTCACCTGAGAGACGGTGGACCACGCCAGCCGCCGCTTCAGCAGCCGCTCCTTATAGGCCAGCATGGAGCCGGTGAACACCGTCACCAGCGCCAGAGCGGTCATCACCGTCTGTACCCAGCTCCCCCGCAGCACCTGCGAGCCGAAGACATAGTAGGCGCAGCGGAGAATCCCCAGCACGCCTGCCTTGGTGATGCAGGCGGAGAGGATGGCGGAGGCAGGGGCGGGAGCCACCGGGTGGGCCACGGGCAGCCACTGGTGCAGGGGCACCATGCCCGCCTTGCAGGCAAAGCCCAGCATCAGGCAGAAGGCGGCGGTGAGCGCCAGGGGGAGATGGGTCATGCCGTAGAGGTTGAAGCTGCCCCCCTGAACGAAGCTGGTGGTGTCGCAGTAGCGCCCGGCGTAGAAGAAGCCGAAGAGCACCAGCGCCGCACCGAACAGGGAGTAGCCCAGATATTTCAGGGCGGCGGCCATGCTCTCCTGCGTGCCGGCGTGGAACACCAGGGGCATGGAGCAAAGGGTCATGCACTCATAGCAGAAGTAGAAGGTAAACAGGTTCTGGCTGTAGCTCAGCGCCAGCATGGCGGAGAGGGTGAGCAGGAAAAAGCCGTTGAAGCGGGGCTGGCAGGCGTCCTCTTTGTTGTACTCCAGAGAGAACACCCCGGCGCACAAAAACAGGGCGGCAAAGAGCACGGCGAAGAGATGGCTCACCGTGTCCGCCCCGAAGCGGAAGGAGAACAGCCCCATGTCCACGGCGGCGGCAAGGCCGGAGCCGGTGCAGGCGGCGGCAATGACGCACACCAGAGCGGCAGTCAGCGCCTCGGCAAAGAGAATGTTCCGGCTGCGGCGGGAGCGGAATACCCCCATAAGAACCCCGGTGAAGGCGGGAACCAGAACCGCAAGGGAGAGCAGATAGGAATACATACGATCACCCTCCTTACAGCAGCTTCAGCCCGGCGGAGAGCAGCGAGGCCACCGGGGCGCAGCATACGCCCAGCAGCACGCAGCACACCATCAGCGCCAGAATGGCAAATCCGGCGGCGTCTCCGGGATAGGCACGGGGGAGCTTGGGCAGATCGTCCTCCCCGTGGTCCATCACCGTCCAGATCTGCACCACGGCGGGGAGGTAGTACAGTGCGTTCAGCACGCTGGACACGGCCAGCGCCCCCAGCGCCGCCCACATCCGCCAGCCTCCGGCCAGAGCGGCGTCCGCCAGAAAGAACTTCACCGCAAACCCGCCCAGCAGGGGAAGGCCGATCATGGACAGCGCCCCAAGGGTGAAGCCAATGCCTGCCAGCCTTGCCCGGTGGGCGGCGCCCCGGAGGTAGTACATCTGCTTCCGGTGTCCGCTCACCTCGGCAAGCTCCCCGGCGCAGAGGAAGAGCAGGGGCTTTGCAAAGGCGTGTACCATGATCTGGTACACCGCCGCCGTCACGGCTGCGGTGCCTCCCAGCCCCAGACCCAGATAGATATAGCCGATCTGCGCCACGGAGGAATAGGCGATCATCCGCTTGATGTGGTTCTCCTTTATGGCCATCACTGACCCGGCGATCATCGCCGCCCCACCCAGCACCAGCAGAATGTCCCCGGCGTGAAGGGCGCGGTAGCTCTCCTCCCCGAACATGCAGAAGATTACCTTAATCAGCAGCACGATATAGCCCTTGAGCACCAGACCGGAGAGAATGGCGCTGGAGGCGGTGGTGGCGCTGGCATGGGCGTCGGGGAGCCATGTGTGGAAGGGGAACAGGGCGCTTTTCAGGCACAGACCCATGGTCATCAGCCCCAGAATCACCGTCACAGGCAGGCGGTAGGCCCCGGAGGCGATGATCTGTCCCAATTGCTCATGGATATTGATGAGCAGCAGGTGGCCGGTGATGTGATAGGTGAAGGTCAGCCCCATGAGGAACATCCCGGAGCCCAGCAGGCTCATCATCAGATAGCGGATGGTGGCCACAAGGGTCTCCCCGGCGTCCTTTGCCATCACCAGAGCGCAGGCGGAGATGGTGTTGATCTCAATAAAGACGTAGGCGGTGAAGGCGTCGTTGGTGTAGACCATGGCCAGCAGGCTGGCAAGGAGCAGGTCGCACATGATGAAGTAGAGGTTCTGTTTGTCCGCCCCCACGTCCTCAAAGATGCCCTTGCTCCCCCCCAGCACGCACAGCATCATCACCGCCAGAAAGGTCAGCGCCAGCGCCGCCTCCAGCGGCCCTGCGGCAAGCTCGTTGCCCCAGGGGTGGGGCAGGATGCCGGCGGCATAGGTGAAGCGCAGGTTTGCCGGGGCGATGTTCCACAGCAGGTACACATTGCCTGCAAACACTGCCGAGACGGTCACAAAATGAAAGGCCATGGCAGCCTTTCCGCTGGGAAGCAGGCTGGTGAGGATGCCGGTCATCATCAGCAGCACAATGGAGAGAAAGGGAACGTGGTAATAAAGAGGTACCAATCAGTCCACCTCCTTTTCCATGCTTGCCATAATCACATCCAGATAGACGGTATGGTATTTCTTATAGATGCGCACCACCAGCGCAAGGGCGAAGGCGGTGACGGAGACGGAGACCACGATGCCCGTGAGCACCAGTCCCGCCGGGATGGGGTTGACGAAATGCGCTGCGCTGGCCGGGGCGGAAAAGTCGGTGACAATGGGGGCGATGCGGTTGTCCACATACCCGGCACTGGTGAGCATAAGGTAGACGGCGTTGTCCATCAGGTCAAAGCCGATGAGCTTTTTAATCAGGTTGGGGTTAAAAACCAGCGAGAAAGCCCCGATGCAGAACAGCAGCACGGAGACGACCATATAGCGCTGTGTCCACAGGGCAGAGAGCAGTTCCATATTACAATTCTCCTTTGCTGAACAGGGCGTAGAAGGCATAAATGGTGCAGGTGACCTCAAAGCCCACCAGCAGGTCAATGGGCAGGATGATGCCGCCGCTGAGGATATGCCCCGGCGTACCCAGAGGCACATGACCGGGCAGGCCGTTCACCCCGGTGTATACAAAGTCTGCCAGCAGCAGCCCATAGCCCATGAGACAGACCACCTTAATCATGTGGTACATATGCTCATTGAAGAACCGGCGCACGTTGCCGGAGCCGAAGGTCTGGGCATAGAGGATCATGCCGCCGCCCAGAATGGAGCCGCCGGAGAAGCCGCCGCCGGGGGAGATATGCCCGAAGAGCATCACATACACCCCCACCACCGCCGACATGGGCAGCAGCAGCAGCACTGCCGTGCGCAGGATAATGTCCCTGTCCCGGCGGCTGGTGAGATCCTCCTGCGCCATCTCCTCCAGATCGCCGGAGGTGGTGTTGTGCTCGTCCCGGCGCAGCAGCATGGTCACGCAGGTGGCCGCCAGAAACAGCACGCTGGACTCCCCGAAGGTGTCAAACGCCCGGTAGCTGAGAATCATCCCCGCCACAAGGTTGGCAGCTCCCGTCTCCTCCAGCCCTTGCTCGATGTAGCGCCGGGAGACCTCGTTGTTGGCGGGGTTGGCGGGATCGCCGAAGGGGGGCAGGCTGACCACGGTGCCAAGCAGCAGGACAAACAGCGTCAGGCAGAACAGCGCCCCCACAAGCTGGGTAAAGCGGCGGTAGACCCGGTAGCGGTCCAGCCGGTTCACCGGACGCTTTGCCTTTGCCTCCGGCTGGGGGGCGGGGGCAGCCTCCGATGGCCTTTCGCACCACTCCTCCCCGTCTACCCATGCGGCGAAGGCATGGAAGGCGCTGCGTATCTCTCCTTTTTTCACTCCTGCCCCTCCTCTCTGCGGCGCTCCCGCTGGTCGTCGTCCTCCTCCTGAAGACGGCGGATGCGGCGAAGGGCGAGAAAATACAGCACAGAGCTGACCCCTGCGCCCACGGCCGCCTCTGTGATGGCCAGATCCGGCGCCTGCAGGGTGAGCCAGATCACGCTCATCACCACACTGAAGCCCATATAGGTGAGTATGGTAATCATGGTGCTGCGGTGCAGCACCACCAGCAGGGCGCAGGCGATGAGAAAGGCCAGCAGCAGAAATTCCACAACTGCCATATCAAAGCTCCTCCTCTCTCTCCGGGGAGATGGGCACGGTATGCTCCCGCAGGTCGTGTACCACGGCATATTCCAATTGGGTAATCATGTGCCCGCACACCGGGGAGGTGATCCACTGCAGGGTGATAATCAGAATCAGCTTCAGATCCACCAGCTGCAGCCCCTTGCTCACCGCCGCCCCCAGAAAGATCAGCAGCGTGCCCAGAGAGTCCGCCATGGTGGTCAGGTGCATCCGGTTGATGACGAAGTCCAGCCGGAAGACGTTAAAGGTGACCAGCACCATAATGACCATGCCCAGTCCCATGAGAACCGAGCCGATGAGTTCCGTGACGCTCATTGTTTGCCGCCTCCCTCCTGCCGCCGCCCGGCCAGCATACGCACCCGGAGAATCCGGCTCAGCACCACCACGGCCTGAAAGCTCAAAAGGGCATAGACCACGTCAATGTCCAGAATAGAGGTGTTGTCCAGAAACAGGGCCAGAATCAGAATAAAGTTCAAAATCAGCGTGGATACCAGATTCACCCCCACCAGCCGGTCGGTAAAGTGGGGGCTGCGGGCGATATAGACCAGCGCCCCCAGCACGCACAGGGCGAGGAGAATCAGATAACCTTCCATAACTGAGTGAAACATCAGAAGCCTCCCTCCTTTGCACGGGAGACAATCGCCTCCATTTTAATGAGCTGACGCACCAGATCCATCTCCCCCATGTTCACGGAATAGGTGGCGTTGAAGCAGTGGATCAGGAAATCCTTCCCCAGATTCTCCACGGTGATGGTGCCGGGGGTGAGGGTGATGGAGTTGGCAAGGGTCATCTTGGCGATATTGGAGCGAAAGGGTGCGTGAACCTTCACCAGCACCGGGCGGCACTGCTCCCGGAAATCCCGCCGGAAGGTGATCTGGAGCATGGCCAGATTGGACAGCAGAATCTCCCGCAGCAGCAGCAGAATATAGTGCAGCCCCGCCGGGAGCAGCCGCCAGAACACCATCTCCCGCTGGATGCTCCATTTACAGTACCGGCAGGTGAACCAGAACACCAAAAGCGACACCACTGCCCCGAACAGGAGAATCTCCGCCGTGATGTTCCCGCAGAGGATGATCCACAGGGCGAAAAAACCGATCAGCATAACCACACGCTCTCTTTCCGTTCCCGGACGAAACGCCCCGGAACTGGGGATATAAAGTACATTCTGTTTCATTCTACTCGCAAAAACGAAAAAAGGCAAAGACAGTCCTTACAACTTGTCTTTGCCTGAATCGGGCAGATGGAAGCACTTTGCACAAAACATCCCGCCGCCGGGCTCACTCCTGCTGTGGAAGGCGAGTCCGGGGAAGGGGGAGCTGGCTGAGGAGGATGGCGGAGAACATGAGCCCGCAGCCTGCCAGCTCTCTGGCCGAGAGCGCCTGCCCCAGAAGCACCCAGCCGAACAGGGCGGAAAAGACGCTCTCCAGACACATCACCAGCGAGGACACGGCGCTGTCGCAGTCCCGCTGGGCCACGCTCTGCAGGGTGTAGGCCACGCCGCTGGAGAGCGCTCCGGCATAGGCGATGCTCTGCCATGCCCCGGCCAGCAGCCGGGGGGCGGGGTGCTCCAGCGCCAGCGCCGGAAGGGTGGACAGCAGCGCACACACCAGAAACTCCCCGCAGGCCAGCGCCACCGGGTCGGTGCGGGGGGAGAAGCGGTCAATGGTGAGAATCTGAAAGCCGAAGCACAGGGCGCTGCACAGCATGAGCCAGTCCCCTCTGGTGAAGCCCACGGGGCCGGTGAGGCACAGCAGGTACATCCCCGCCAGAGACAGCCCGGCGCACAGCCAGATGCGCCCCGGCAGCCTGCGGCGCAGCAGCAGCAGGGCGAGGAAGGGGACGATCATCACATAGAGGGCGGTGAGGAACCCCGCCTTGCCCACGGTGGTGTATTGAAGGCCGATCTGCTGGAGGATGGAGGCGGCAAAGAGGGTGCCGCCGCAGCACACAGCCCCTTTGCACAGCTCCGGGGTGGGGCGCAGGGCGGCGGGAGAGCGCAGCGCCAGAAAGACCACCAGCACGCCCCAGCCCAGATAGCTCCGGGCGGCGAGGAAGGTGAAGGGTCCCACATAGTCCATGCCCACGCTCTGGGCGACAAAGGCGGAGCCCCAGATCATGGAGGCCAGCAGAAGCAGCAGCACGCTGCGCAGGGGAGCAGGCTTCATCCCGTCCGCTCCCCGGTCATTCCGGCAGCGGGGCGATGACCCGGCGGTGGATGCGCACCATCAGCCCCACGGCCACCGCCATGGCCACTACCTCCGCAATGGGATAGCACCACCACACGGCGTTCAGCTCCCCGGTGCGTGCCAGCAGCCACGCCACCGGCAGCAGCACCACCAGCTGTCTCACCAGAGAGATCACCATGGCATAGACCCCGTTGCCCAGCGCCTGGAACACGGAGATAAAGGTGATGCCGAAGGCGGCAAGGGGGAAGGACAGGGAGATAATCCGCAGGGCGGGAATGCCGATGGAGAGCATGTTGCCGTTGGCGTTGAACAGCCCCAGAAGGGCGGCGGTGGCGATGTGGAAGACGATGCAGCCCAGCGTGAGGATGCAGAAGGCATACCCCGCCCCCAGCTTCACCGCCGAGAGCATACGGCTGCGACGGCGTGCGCCGTAGTTATAGGCGATAATGGGCACTGTGGCGTTGTTCAGTCCGAATACAGGCATAAAGAAGAAGCTCTGCAGCTTGAAGTACACCCCCAGAACCGCCGTGGCGGTGGAGGTGAAGGCGCCCACAATCAGGTTCATGCAGAAGGTGGTGAGCGAACCGATGGAGGCCATGACAATGCTGGGCACGCCCACGGCATAGATCCGCCGGATGGTCGCCCCGTGGGGGTGCAGGCAGTCGGACAGGCGCAGGGACACCTCCTGATTCACCATGTGGTTGGCGGCGACGGCAATGACTGCCCCCACCACCTGACCCAGAACCGTGGCGGCGGCGGCGCCGGTGATGCCCAGCTCCGGGAAGGGGCCAAGGCCGAAGATAAAGCAGGGGTCGAGGACAATGTTCACCAGCGCCCCGGCAAGCTGGCTGACCATGCTTGCCATGGAGTGCCCCGTGGCCTGCAGGATGCGCTCAAAGGTCACCTGCAGGAAGATGCCCTGACAAAACAGGCAGCACACGCTGAGATAGTCCACGCCGTATTCCAGAATGACCGGGTCTTTGGCGATCTGCATGGTGTAGAAGGGGCGCACTGCCGCTGCTCCCACGGCCATGAACACCCCTATGGAGCAAAGGGCGAGAAAGACCCCGTTGCCTGCCGCCCGCCTTGCCGTGGGGAAGTCCTGCTCCCCCAGACTCTTGGAGAGCATGGCGTTCATGCCCACCCCGGTGCCGGTGGCGATGGAGATCATCACCGTCTGCATGGGGAAGGCAAGGGAGACGGCGGTGAGGGCCTGCTCTCCCAGCTTTGCCACGAAGTAGCTGTCCACAATGTTGTAAAGCGCCTGCACCAGCATGGAGATAATGATGGGCAGCGCCATGTTCAAGATCAGCCGGGGCATGGGCCATGTGCCCATTTTGTTTTCCTTCATCTGGGATTCCATTCCGATACTCCTGTCTTTTTGTATAATGTTCTGGGGCGTCCCTGCCCCAAAAATCCAGCGTGCAACATTATAAAAGAGAAATCCGGCGCTTGCAATGCCGCCGGGGCATTTTCGGCGCTGTGACCCGAATCGGGGGAAAAAGGGGTTTTTCCCTTGGCAAAAATGTCGCCGTCGCCGCCCCTGCGCCGGAGCGGGAGCGCTCCCGGAGTGGCTGCACCGGGTCGGAAAAAGGTCATCTTTCCCAAAAAGTTAGCACAAACTAACCCAAATAACCGGAGAAAAATACAAAAATGGAGCAATAAAACAGTTTACAAAAAGAAGAATTGCTGGTATGATTAGGAGGTTAAAAAGCGATTTGCTTTTGCAGCCATATAAAGAACCTAAACTTGCAAAGGGAGGAATTCAAACCATGGTTGTCAGAAAAAAGAAATCCATGGACGCCAACAACGCAGCCGCATGGGTATCCTATGCGTTTACTGAGGTTGCCGGCATCTACCCCATCACCCCCTCCAGCCCCATGGCCGACTACGTTGACCAGTGGGCGGCGCAGGGTCAGAAGAACATCTTCGGGAACACCGTCAAGGTCATCGAGATGCAGTCCGAGGCCGGCGCTGCC
>CAJOOV010000112.1 GCA_905236265.1 uncultured Oscillospiraceae bacterium
TGCTCCCACTCCCCGTGGTCGCCGCCGTAGGTATAGGTTCCGTCCTCATGGAGCACAGCGTGATCCACCATCTCCCAGATGCAGCCCCCCATCAGGCTCCTGTGGCGGTAGATCTCCTGCCAGTACGCCTCCATATTGCCGGGGCCGACGCCCATTGCGTGGGCATACTCGCACATGAAATAGGGTCTGTCATTCAGCCGCTGCTGCTTTCTGCGCTTCATGGCCACATCGTGAACCATCTGAACCGTGGGATACATCTCGCTGCCCACGTCGTAGGCCTCCCGCTTGCAGTGGATGGCGGACTCATAGTGAACAGGGATGTCCGTGTGCGCCTTGAGATAGTCGTACATGGCATCGGTGTTGTGGAATCCTCCCGCCTCGTTGCCCAGACTCCACAGGACAATGCAGGGGTGCAGCTTGTCCCGCTGGTAGAGAGAGGCGATGCGGTCCACATAGTGCGCCTCCCACTTGGGGTCGTCACTGATGGAATTGTAGGTGGGGGGAAGCTGGCAGGCCCATGTGCCGTGGGTCTCCAGATCGTTCTCGTCCACGACGTACAGTCCCAGCTCGTCCGCCAGCTCCAGCAGAAGCGGGTCAGGGGGGTAGTGGGAGGTGCGGACAGTGTCAATGTTATACTCCTTGCACAGCTTCATATCCCGCTCAATGTCCTCCGGGGACATGGTGTAGCCGTTCACCGGGCTGGTGTCGTGGTGGTTCACGCCCCGGAGCTTCACCGGCTGGCCGTTGAGCAGGAAACAGTCTCCCTGAATTTCCACGGTTTTGAAGCCGATCTTCTCCCGCACACAGCCGGAGGCCGTCTCAAAGCAGACGCTGTACAGGGTCGGCTCCTCCGCATTCCACTCCTTCACGGCCAGCCCTTCAAAGGTGACGGAGGCTTTTTTCTCCTGCGTGGCAACGGTGGCGCTGCGCTCCAGACCGTGGCCGCTGAGGGTGAAGGTGATCTCCGTGTCCTCATAAGCCTGGGCGGAGAGGGTGAGCAGGTAGGTATCCCCGTTTTTCAGCGTCTTTACGTCGATGTCCCACAGGTCTGTTGGCTCGCTGATGCGCAGAAGCACATCCCGGAAGATGCCGTTATTGCGGAACATGTCCTGATCCTCCAGATAGGAGCCGTTGCACCAGCGGTGTACCACCACCAGAAGCTCGTTCTCCCCCTGATTCAGCCTGCCCGTCAGGTCAAATTCCGCCGTGTTGTGGCTGCCCTCGGAGTAGCCCACGAAGGCGCCGTTGACATACAGATCCATGCAGCTTGCCACACCCAGAAAGGAGATGGTATAGCGTTTGGAGGCGTCGGCAATGTCCAGCTTTTTCCGGTATACGCCCACAAAGTTATATTCCTCCGGCCGGGAAAAGCGGGGCTTGATGCCCTGATCCACGCCCATCCATGTGAACACTCTGCCTATCCTGTCCTCCTCCGGAATGGCGGGAGGGGCATAGGGGAACTGGTAGCGGATATTCACATAGAAGGGGCGGTCATATCCCCGGAACTGCCAGCAGGAGGGAACGTCCAGCGTGTCAAAGGCGATCCGGTCGGTATCCAGCACGCTGGGCAGCTCGGCGGGGTAGGGATAAAAGCGAAAGTCCCACGTCCCGTTCAGGCACAAAACCTTCTCCGAGCGGTAGCGCTTTTCCAGCGGGGAGACTGCCTCCGCCTGTTTGCGGTCAGGGTAGGGGATAAAATAGCTGCGGGCGGGCAGCTTATTCACCTGAAAGGTTTCAAATGTGCGGTAGTTGTCCTTGTTGATATTATATCGCATAAGCACAGCCTCCTTATTCATTACAGGACAGTTTAGCACGAATGGCACAGTTTCGCAATCCTTTTGGGGTAATTCATTGGACAAAGTGCCCTCTCGCTCTGCGCTTTTTTCTCCCCTCACAGGTTGCACAATTCCCTTCCAGCGGTTATAATACTTTAAATCGCTTGAAAACCGCCCTGACGGAGATTGGAGTTTTGTACATGGGTAAGCTATTCAAATTCCACACCGATGTGGACACGGATCAGATCATTGCCTCTCAATATCTGCTCTTTCCCACCATTGACGAGATGAAGTCCCACACCTTCGAGTCCCTCGACCCCACCTTTGCCGCACGGGTCCGGCCCGGCGATTTTGTGGTGGCGGCAGAGAACTTCGGCTGCGGCTCCTCACGGGAGCAGGCGCCCTCCGTGCTGAAGGCGCTGGGTGTCCGGGCAGTGGTGGCAAAGAGCTTCGCCCGCATTTTCTACCGCAATGCCATCAATATCGGCCTGCCCGTGATTGTGTGCAAGGAGCTGTACGACCATGTGGAGGACGGGGAGGAGATGGAGCTGAGCCTCACCGAGGGCACTGCCACCGTCCACGGCCAGACCTTCTCCTGCACCAAATTGAATCCCTATATGCAGACCATTTTGAATCAGGGCGGGCTGCTGGCCTCCCTGAACCGGGAGGAGGCGTAAATCATGGGTATGACGCTGGCTGAAAAAATCATCGCCTCCGCCGCCGGGGTGGAGAGCGTGCGTCCGGGGGACATCCATACCGTGGAGCTTGACCTGCTCATGAGCAACGACGGCACCACCCATCTCACCATTGACATGTACCGCAAGCTGAAGCATCCCCGGATTGCGGACGTGAACAAGCTGGTTTGGATCGTTGACCATAATATGCCCTCCGACAGCCCCAAGACCGCCGCCAGCCAGAAGAAAATGCGGGACTTCGCAAGAGAGCAGGGCATCACCTTCTATGAGGGCAGGGGCGTATGCCACCAGATTATGATGGAGCACCACGTCCGCCCCGGACAGCTCATCTTCGGCGCAGACAGCCATACCTGCGCCTATGGCGCACTGGGCGCCTTCGGCACGGGCGTGGGCTGTACGGATTATCTCTATGCCATGGTGACGGGAAAAAGCTGGGTGCTGGTGCCGGAGAGCCTGCGCTTCAACCTGACAGGCAGGCTGAAGCCCGGCGTGACTGCCCGTGACCTGATTCTCACCATCATCGGGAGCATCGGTGCCAACGGCGCTAACTACAAGGCCATGGAGTTCGGCGGCGAGGGGCTGAAAAGCCTCACCATGTCTGACCGCATTGCAGTGTGCAACCTCTGCGTGGAGGCAGGGGCAAAGACCGCCCTCATGGAGGCGGATGAGATCGCACTGGACTATCTGTCCAGCCGGGGCAGAACGCCTAAGGCTGTCTTCCACGCCGACGAGGACGCAGTCTACGCTCAGACCTATGAGGTGAACCTGTCCGAAATCGTCCCGGTGGTGGCAAAGCCCCACTTCGTGGATCAGGTGGTGCCTGCTGCCCAGTGTGTGGGCACGCATATCGACGAGGCGTTTCTCGGCTCCTGCAACAACGGGCGCATAGAAGACCTGAGAGCCGGTGCCGCCGTGCTGAAGGGCAGGCGGGTTGCCGACAGCGTGCGCTTTCTCGTGGTGCCTGCCAGCGGCGAGATCTACCGTCAGGCCATGGAGGAGGGGCTGCTGACCACCTTTATGGAGGCGGGAGCCATCGTGATGAACGCCAACTGCTCTGTCTGCTGGGGAAGCTGTCAGGGCGTTATCGGGGAGGGGGAGACGCTGATCTCCACCGGAACCCGGAACTTCAAGGGGCGCGCGGGACATCCCGGCTCCTTCGTCTACCTCGCCTCTGCTGAGACGGTCACCGCCTCCGCCGTGGCCGGAGAGATCACCACTGCCGACCGTCTGCCGAAGCTGGAGGGATAATCATGGCTGAGACCTTTTCCGCCCGTGTCTGGGTGATGGGAAACGATATTGACACGGACATTGTGATTCCCACGGAATACCTTGCCCTGAAAACGGTGCAGGATATGACCCCCTATGCCTTCTCCCCCCTGCGTCCGGAGCTTGCCGGGCAGATTCAGCCGGGGGACGTGATTGTGGCAGGGAGCAATTTCGGCTGCGGCTCCTCACGGGAGCAGGCGCCGGAGGTCATCAAGGCGCTGGGCGTGCGGGCTGTCATTGCAGGCAGCTTTGCCCGCATTTTCTACCGCAATGCCATCAACAACGGGCTGCTGCTCATTGAATGCCCCGCCCTGTGCGCCGACGTGGAGGACGGGGACGAGATCACCGTGGAGGTGGGCAAGTCCATCTCCTGCAAGGGCAGGCGCTATCCCATCGGTGCGCTTCCGGACAATCTGCTGGAAATCATCAACGCCGGAGGACTGGTGAAAGCCATGCGCCGCCGCAACGGATTGGAGGGGTGAGCAATGGGCGCTACCTATATTGAAAAGCTGCTGCGCCGGAACACCGGAGAGCAGACCGCCAAGGCGGGGGATATTGTCACTGCAAGGGTAGACCGGGTGATGATTCACGACATCTTCATCCCCTTTGTGAAGGACAAGTTTGAGGAGATGGGCTTTACCGAACTCTGGGATCCGGACAGGGTGGTGCTGATTTATGACCACCTCGTCCCCGCCAGCCAGCTGGACGACCCCCGGCACCACAAAATCGGAAACGAGTTTGCCGCCCGGTACGGCCTGAAGCATGTTCACCGCTCCGACGGCATCTGTCACCAGCTGATGACGGAGGCGGGGTATGTCAAGCCGGGAGACGTGGTGTTCGGAACGGACAGCCACACCACCACCTACGGCTGTGTGGGCGCCTTCTCCTCCGGCATCGGCTACACGGAGATGGCGGCGATTCTGGGCACGGGAACATTGTGGGTCAAGATTCCTGAGACGATTAAAATCGTCATCGACGGCGTACTGCCCCCCCATGTGGCCTCAAAGGACGTGATTCTGCGCATCATCGGCGACCTCACCGCCGCAGGCGCCTCCTACTGTGCGCTGGAGTTCTCCGGCTCCGCCGTGGAGTCCATGACGGTGGCAAGCCGCATGACCATGGCAAATATGGCCATTGAGGCGGGAGCAAAATGCGCCCTGTTCACCCCGGACGAAAAGACGGCGGCATACTGTGAAATCCCCGTCTCTCCTGAATGGGCGGACTTCAAGGGGGACGAAGATGCAGACTATCTGAAAACCCTCCACTATCAGGCGGAGGAGCTGGTTCCCGTGCTGGCCTGCCCCTCTCAGGTGGACAAAATCCGTCCCGTCAGCGAGCTGGAGGGGCTGGAGATCGATCAGGTTTTCCTCGGCTCCTGCACCAACGGACGGCTGGAGGATCTGCAGTGCGCCGCCGACATTGTCAGGGGAAAACAGGTGGCTCCCTTTGTGAAGTTTATCGTCACCCCTGCCAGCCGGAAGATCTATCTGCAGGCGCTCTCGGACGGCACCCTTGCCACGCTGGCAGATGCCGGTGCGATTATCACCCATCCCGGATGCGGACTGTGCTGCGGCAGAACCGGAGGTATCCTCACCGACGGGGAGCGGGTGGTCGCCACGAACAACCGGAACTTTTTGGGGCGCATGGGCACCAGTAAGGTGGAGATTTATCTGGCCTCCCCTGCCACTGCGGCGGCCAGCGCCGTCGCAGGACGGATTACGGCGGCAAAATAAAGACAAAAACAGACAGGACAGCCGAAAGGCTGTCCTGTCTGCTGCTCAATCTAATAAAAGACGGGATGCCTTTCTGATGGAAGCCTTTGGTTTTCCTCAGAAAATAGTATGAGACTTTTTCCCTGTCCTGTGATATAATGCTTTCTGCTGCGTGCAAAAAGGAGGGGCGGAGATGAAAGCAAACTATCACACCCACACATGGCGCTGTAACCACGCCGTGGGGACGGAGCGGGAGTACATCGAGCGGGCAATTCAGGGGGGAATCCGGGTACTGGGCTTCTCTGACCACACGCCCTACCCCTTCCCGGAGGGGACGGACATCCGTACCCGTATGCGGCTGGATCAGATGGAGGACTATGTGGAAACGGTGCTGCGGCTGAAGGAGGAGTACCGGCAGGACATTGAGCTGCATCTGGGCTTGGAGGTGGAATACTTCCCGGCGTATTTTGACGCATTGACGGAGTTTCTCAAGCCCTATCCCGTGGAGTATCTGATTCTGGGGCAGCACTATCTGCAGGTCTCAGCGGATATGCCCTTCGTGGGCAGGGCGTGCCCTGCACAGCAGGAGGAGGAGCGGCTGCGGCAGTATGTGGATTTGTGTATTGCAGGGATGGAGACCGGGCGCTTTGCCTGTCTCTGCCACCCTGATTTATGCCGCTTCACCGGGGACAGAGGCTTCTACCGCAGCCAGATGCGCCGCCTGTGCGCCGCCATGGAGCGGCTGCAGATCCCGGCGGAGATCAACCTGTTGGGCATTTGGGATCACAGACACTACCCCGTGCCTGCGTTCTGGGAGATTGCGGCGGAGTACCGGCTTTCGGTCATTCTGGGCAGCGATGCCCATTGCCCGGAACAGGTATGGGACAGCGAGTGCGAGCAAAAGGGGCTGGAGCTGGTGCAGCGCTTCGGCCTGACACTGACAGAACAGCTTGCGCTGTGAGGAAAGACGGAAGGGGAGCAGACGATAGACAAAGCCTCGCAGAGTTCCGCCCGAAGGGCGGAATAGAGTCAAATCATTTTTGTACCGAATTCAGTTCGGTGCAAAAATACCTCTATCCATGCAAGTGTGCGACCAAAGGGAGTGCGCGCAGCA
>CAJOOV010000113.1 GCA_905236265.1 uncultured Oscillospiraceae bacterium
ATACTCGTCGGAGGTGTAGATGTCGATGGCGTTGTCGCGGTCGGGGCGGCGGATGCCGTCCACAAACTGCAGCCCCAGCACCTTGGGGTGCTGGCGCAGATACCAGTTGTCGGCCTTCTGCCCGGCGAGACGGGTGCAGTGGATGCGGCTCTGCTGCCCGGCGCCGACGCCGATGGCCTGCCCGTTTTTCACATAGCACACGGAGTTGGACTGGGTGTATTTCAGGGTAATCAGGGACACGATCATGTCGATCTTGGCGTTCTCCGGGAGGTCTTTGCACTGGGTGACGATATTGCCCAGCATATCCTCGTTGATGTTCAGGAAGTTGTGTCCCTGCTCAAAGACCACGCCGTAGATATGACGGCGCTCGATGGGGGCGGGTTCATAGTCCGGATCCATCTGAACCACGTTGTAATTGCCCTTCTTTTTCGTCTTGAGAATGGCAAGCGCCTCCTCGGTATAGCCGGGGGCAATCACGCCGTCGGAGACCTCATATTTCAGGTACTTGGCCGTGGCAGCGTCGCACACATCGGACAGCGCCGCCCAGTCGCCGTAGGAGCACAGGCGGTCAGCGCCTCTGGCACGGATATAGGCGGCGGCCAGCGGAGTGACCTCTGCCTCCGGGTCTACAAAATAGACCGCCCGCTCTACGTCCGTCAGGGGCAGACCCACCGCAGCCCCGGCAGGGGAGACGTGCTTAAAGGAGGCGGCGCAGGGCAACCCGGTGGCCTGCTTCAGCTCCTTCACAAGCTGCCATGAGTTCATAGCGTCGCAGAAATTGATATACCCCGGCTTGCCGTTGAGCACCGTGACAGGCAGCTCGCCCTGCTCCATATACAGACGGGAGGGCTTCTGGTTGGGGTTGCAGCCGTATTTCAGTTCAAGCTCTTTCATAGGGACACCTCATTGATGCTTGTTGAGAATGACATCCTCTGTCTTCTGGGTGGAAAGGTGGATATAGCGCACGAACAGGGAGACCTTGTTCTCCTCGTTGAGATTTGCCCATAGCAGCCCGGCAAGCTCGGAGGCGGAATCACAGGGAATTGTGACCAGCTCCGGCTCGCCCTCGAAGGAGGGCAGGGGGTCGCCGTCGCCCATATAGGTGTGGATAAAATGCCCGTATCCCTCAGGAGCGCCCTCGTACTCGTAGAAGTACCGGTTGCAGAAATCGGGATTGCCTTCAAAGCTCTTGAGAATGGAGAGCTTGTAGGCGCCGTTTGGCAGCATCACCCCGGAGATACGGGGGGTGAAGTTTGGCGCATCCGGCTCAAAGCTGCGCTGCATCAGGGCGTGGCGGTAGCAGTGCCCGTCGTTCAGCGCCTGCATGATGGTGTCCGTCTGGTCGCCGTTGGTGACGACGGTTTTGTTCCCCACCCTGCGCACCGGGTGGTAGATAATCAGGGAGGGGTCAACCATTTTGGACGGATCGAAGGCCTCGGTGCGAATGCCGTCCTCCGTGACGGTGAAGACCCGGTTGCGGCTGTTTTCGCTGCGCCCCATGATAAAGTAGGCGATGACGGCGCATTCCCCGTCAGGGCTGCGGCCAAAGAGAATGCCCCGTCCGGGATAGGGATTGTTCTGAAGCTGTTGTGCAAGGTTTAATGCTTTCATAGAGAATACCTCCGTTTTGTGACAGGGAAGGGTGATTCAGGAAAGGCTGGCTGGTTCAGCGGTTTTTTACAGTCCCGGCAGAATTTTGACCCATCTGCCCTCCACCTGAAGCCTGCCCTCACAGAACAGGCTCACCGCCTTGGGCAAAAGCTTCCACTCCGCCTGCTCCATAATCCTCTGCTGAAGGCTTTTCGGCGTGTCGCCGTCCAGCACCTCCACAGCCTTTTGCAGGATAATCGGCCCGCCGTCGCAGTCCTCGTTGACAAAGTGGACGGTGGCTCCGGAGAGCTTCACCCCGTAGGCCAGCGCCTGCTCATGGACGTGAAGCCCATAGGCGCCCTCGCCGCAGAAGGAGGGAATCAGCGCCGGGTGGACATTGATAATGGCGTTGGGAAAGGCACGGATGATCTCCCCCGTCAGCACATACATGAACCCGGCAAGCACTACCAGCCCGATGTCCAGCTTTTGCAGCAGCTCGGTGAGGTCATGGGTCATGCTCTCGTTGGAGGGGTAGTCCCGGCGGTTCACCACATAGGTGGGGATGCTGGCGTTTCTTGCCCGCTCCAGCGCATAGGCATCCGGGGAGGAGGAGATGACGGCGGCGAGCATGCCCTGCTTCAGGGCGGTATGGCGCTGGGCGTCGATCAGTGCCTGCAGATTGGTGCCTCCCCCGGAGACCAGCACTGCAATCCGGGTCATAGCAGAACCTCCACGCCGGAATCGCCCTTTGTCACATGGCCGATGGCAAACACCTGCTCCCCGTTTTGCACCAGCAGGCTGATGGCATCTCCCACCCGGTCTCTGGGCACGGCGAGAATCATGCCCACGCCCATGTTAAAGGTGTTGTACATGTCCCGCAGGGGGATGTCCCCCGCCTTCTGGAGGATGGAGAAGATGGGCTTCTGGGGAATGGCGGAGGGGTCAATGGAGGCGGTCAGTCCCTGAGGCATCATTCTGGGCACGTTCTCATACAGTCCGCCGCCGGTGATGTGGCTGATACCGTGGATGGGGATGCGGCTCTCAATCAGGGACTTGATGGAGCGGACATAGATCCGTGTGGGCTTAATCAGCTCCTCGCCCAGTGTGCAGCCCAGCTCTGCGCTGTAGCGGTCGAAGGTGTTGGAGATGTCCAGCACCTTGCGCACCAGAGAGTACCCGTTGGAGTGTACGCCGGAGGAGGCGAGCCCCAGCAGAATGTCCCCCTCCTGCATCGCCGCACTGGTGATCTTCCGCTCGTAATCCACCAGTCCTACGGAGAATCCGGCCAGATCATACTCGTCCTCCGGATAGAAGCCGGGCATCTCCGCCGTCTCACCGCCGATGAGAGCGCACTCGCTCTGGCGGCAGCCCTCGGCAATGCCGGAGACGATCTGGGCGATTTTTTCCGGACGGTTCTTGCCGCAGGCGATATAGTCCAGGAAAAACATGGGGCTTGCACCGGAGCAGATAATATCATTGACGCACATGGCAACGCAGTCAATGCCCACGGTGTCGTGCTTGTCCATCAAAAACGCCAGCTTGAGCTTCGTGCCCACGCCGTCCGTGCCGGAGACCAGAACGGGACGGGTCATGCCTGCCAGATTCGGCTCAAACATGCCGCCGAAATCCCCAATGCCCCCCAGCACGCCGGGGATGACGGTGGAGGCGACAAGGGGTTTGATACGGTTGACCGCCTCATATCCTGCGGTCACATCTACACCTGCGGCGGCGTAAGAAGCGGACTGGCTGTTATTGGCTTTCACGGTGTACATCCTCCTGTCCGTGGTAAAGTGATTACTCTGCATCGCCCATCAGACGGCGCATGACCTCCTGATAGGCCTCCTCTGCACCGCCCATATCCCGGCGGAAACGGTCCTTATCCAGCTTTTCGTGGGTCGCCTCATCCCACAGGCGGCAGGTGTCGGGGCTGATCTCATCGGCCAGCACGATTTTGCCGTCGCTGGTCTTGCCGAACTCCAGCTTGAAGTCCACCAGATCAATGCCCACGCCCTTCAGGAAGGACTTGAGCAGGTCGTTGACACGGAAGGCATAGTCCTTGATCTGGGCAATCTCCTCCCATGTGGCCGCCTTCAGCGCCACGGCGTGGTAGGCGTTCATGAGCGGGTCGCCCAAATCGTCGTTCTTATAGGAGAACTCAATGGTAGGCTCGTCAAAGACAATGCCCTCCTCCACGCCGAAGCGCTTTGCAAAGGAACCAGCGGAGATATTGCGGATAATCACCTCCAGCGGCACGATAGACACCTTTTTCACGGCAGTCTCCCGGTCGTTCAGCTCCTCAATGTAGTGGGTGGGCACGCCTGCCTTCTCCAGCTTGCGCATCATGTGGTTGCTCATGCGGTTGTTGATGACGCCCTTTCCGGCGATGGTGCCTTTTTTCAGACCGTTAAAGGCGGTGGCGTCGTCCTTGTAGGAGACAATGACCACGTTTGCGTCGTCGGTTGCGAATACCTTTTTTGCCTTGCCCTCGTAGAGCTGTTCTCTCTTTTCCATGGGGAAACCTTCCTTTCCTGATTCAATCATTCGGTAAACTGAGCAGAGATGCGCTCATCCTTTGCGGCAACGCCCTCTGCCATCTCCGCCTTAAAGGCGGCCAGCTTCTGCGTGAGTGTATTGTCCTCCAAGGCCAGCATCTGAGCGGCGAGAATGGCGGCGTTGGCTGCGCCGTTCACGGCCACAGTGGCCACGGGAATGCCGCTGGGCATCTGAACCATGCTCAAAAGACTGTCCAGCCCGCCCATCATACTGGTTTGGATGGGCACACCGATCACCGGCAGGGTGGTATATGCCGCAAGAACGCCCCCCAGATGAGCCGCCTTGCCTGCCCCGGCGATGATGACACCAAAACCGTTTTCGGCGGCATGGGCGGCAAATGTCTCCGCCGCTGCGGGAGTGCGGTGGGCGGAGATCACACGCACCTGATAGGGGATGCCAAACCGTCTGAGATAGTCCACAGCGCCCTGCATGACGCCAAGGTCGCTGTCGGAGCCCATGATAACTGCCACTTTTTTCATCTGGTGTACCTCCAAAGAAAGAGACAGGCAGATAAAGCTATTATCTGCCTGTCAATCATAGGATACGCAGGAATCAGGGGCGCACGAATTCCAGTGTACAAACTTGCAAAACAGCAGCCTGACACCGGTCATTGCGGTTCCCTCCTGCACTTGGATTCTTTTGTATTTTAGCCTATAGAATTGTGATTTTCAAGAAATATCAGAGAAAAATACTGTTTTTGTACGCTTACACAATTGGCAGGGGAAAAAGGGGAGCGGAATTGGTTTAACCGACTACCGCACCTCTACAGCAGGCTGTTGCGCTGCAGGACGAAAACAGCGGCGGAAACCCGCTCCTCCCAGCTCGCCTGCTGGGCGTAGCGCTTTCGTGTTTTGACCGCCCAGCCGCTGTCCTCCGCTACCGCCTGTTCGCAGGCCAGTACAAACTCCTTCGGGGATTTCGCCCCATAGATCACATCGGAATAGGGCGAGGCAAAGCCCAGAGGATACATGGCGGCAATGGGACAGCCCACTGTCAGATACTCATAGATTCTGCTGGGCAGCACATCCTCGTCCGGGTCGTCCGTGTCCAGCAGGTCAAAGAGCACGTCAAAGTGGGCGGCATAGCGGGGAAGCTCCCTGCGCTCCACTCTGCCCAGAAAATGAACGTTGGGCAGATCGGAGATCCGGTCTGCGCCGGGATTCGCCCTGCTCAGCCTGCCGACAAAGACAAACTGCCAGCGGGGGTGGGCTTTTGCTGCACGGTAGACGGGGCTGAGGTCTGTGTGCCGGTTGACATCTCCCAGATACCCCAGCAGGGGTCTTCGCAGGCGCAGCAGCTTTGCGGGAATCTTCAGCGTCAGATCCTCTGAGCGCCGAAACAGCTCTGTATCCCCTCCGAAGGGTATCACGGCGATATTGGGATTGCAGGGGAGGAGATGCTCCTGCAGGCCGGGAGAGGCGGCGAAGAGGAGGTCGGCTCTGTTGGCAATCAGGCTCTCCCAGCGGATGTCATACTGTCCCCAGTAGCGGAAGCAGTCATAGACCATGCTCCGATAGTCCATCTGCTCTACAATGGGGGCGTAAACCGGGGAGCACACCCACAAAAGGGGATTGCGGATGCCGTGGCGCCGCAGCTTTCCGGAGATGTAGCTCAGCAGCACCCGGCAATTGTGCTGTAAAAGCCGGGGGTGGTCATAGCCCACAAGGTCAAACACCGGGGGCAGCGTATACAGCGCCACGTTGGGCAGGGGATGGAGACAGGGATTCTTGTACTCCTTCTTGTGGGAGTTTCTGGTGAAGCGGAAGGGGGCGGGCTGGAAATAGACAATCTGGTGGGAGCGTCCAAGGGCAAGCAGCATCCGCTGGGTGCGGGTGGGCTGTTTCAGCCAGCGCTGGGCGCCGAGTACGACAATCTGAGCCATTTCCAACCATCCTTTCTGTGACAGTGCCACTATTCTATTCCATTTTCCCTCTGAGTGCAAGGCAGAAATGGGAACAATTGCGAAAAAAACAGAAAAGGGGCTGTCTCGTTTTGAGACAGCCCCTATTACATAAAGCTGTGAAAAGCATCAGCCTGCCTGGGCAAAGAGGGCGGTTTCGCTGATGTCCAGCCCTTCCTTGGCCTGCTCCAGCCATGTGTCATAGCGGGAGTGGGAAATCGCTTCCTTTGCAGTGGTCTGCCAGTAGTACAGCTCGTCATAGCCGGTGAAGTAGACCAGACGGTAGCCGTGGAGGGTCTCATCCCGAATGATGGCATAATCCCCGGCCTTATGCTCCGAACCAAAGAGCCACTCGTCCACCTCGGTATTCTGAGCGCCCTTGTCCACATTGGTGTACTCTGTGGTGGAGCCGTCGGTGTTCTCCTCCGCCATGGCAAGGAAGCCCTCTGCGGTGGCACCGTCAGCAATCCACTGCTCCTGCAGCGCCTGAATCTTCTCCTCTGCGGCATCCCAGTCGTATTCCGTGGCCGCTGTATTCTCTTCAGCGTCCTCGGTCTCTTCAGCGCTCTCAATCGTCTCCGCCTGAATCAGCAGGTTATAGAAGTTCACGCCGTAATACTCCTCCAGCGTGCGGCTGTTAAAGCGAACCACATAGTAGGAGTCCACATATTCCTCCTCACTGCTGTTGGTGGAGGTGCCCTCTACCACGCCGACCTCGCCTGCAGTGCGCTCCTCGTCGGAAATCCACTCACCGAAGGGGTAGTAGGAGAGGGAGGAGCTGCTCAGATTGCTCATATCGGATGCGCCCAGCTCGCTGGCCTTTGCGGCGATCTCTTCGTCGGTGCCGCTCTCCATCACGCTCTTCAGCTCCTCAGCCTTAGCCTTTGCCTCGTCCTGAGCGGCCTTCAGTGCGTCTGCGTCATAGTCCTTCTGGTTTCCGTCATCGTCATACTCGGCGGTGAGCCCCAGAGAGATATAGTAGGCATCATAGTCGAAGGTATCAAAGGTATCTGCATTCTCCTGATAGTAGGTCTGCAGATCGTCGGCGGAGATGTCGTAGCTGTCCTCCATGTGCTGGGCATAGTCTGCGGCAAGCTGCTGCTCCGTCAGCGCCTTTTTATAGGCGGAGGGAGTCATGAACCGGCCATAGGCATAGTTCAGGTAGGCTGCCTCCGTCAGACCATAGTTGGCAGCGGCCTCCTTCATGGAAGCAACGGCATCGTCTACGGATTTCTGACCCTCTTCCGTGATGGTAAAGCCGTTGGCCTTTGCGTCGGTGCAGAGGACGGCGACCTCCTGCATGGAGGTCTTTGCCTGCTCCATGAGGTACTCCGCCCAAGTCTGCCCGTCGGCATACTCCTGCTCATCCAGAGGGAGAGAGGTGTCCAGTCCGTAGTAGGAGGCATAGGGTGCCACCTGATTGTACTGATTGTAGTAGTAGTAGTTGACATCATTGACGCTGAAGCCATAGGAGCCGACCTGATAGGCGGCAGCGCTGCGCTGGATCATACCGGAGTCCCAGACCAGCAGCGCACAGACAAGCACTGCCACCACGATACCGACGACCCAGTAGATGGTTTTGCGTTTTTGACTCTGCTCTGCCTCAGCCAGCTCCTGACGGCGGCGGACGGACAGACCGTCCAGATCCTGTTGTTTCTTCGTATTCATTTCTTTCATATTATATGAGCCTCCTATACCTTACCCGGAGCGAAACGCTCAGGGAACAAGACGAAACCTTGACCATTATATAAGAAAGTGCAGAAAGATGCAAGGGTTATTTCGCACACTTGCCCACACTAGACCACATCGGGGAAATCGTTTCGCCGCACCTGAAT
>CAJOOV010000114.1 GCA_905236265.1 uncultured Oscillospiraceae bacterium
GAGGAGAACCCCGCCGCCTTTGCGCCGGATTTAGCAAGCACCTGCAACAATCTGGGCATTCTGATGAAAGATCTCCGCCGCCCGGCGAAGGCGGAGGCGTGCTACCGGGAGGCGCTGGACATCCGCCGCCGCCTTGCCGAGGCGAATCCCGCCGCCTCTGAGCCGTATGTGGCCATGACCTGCAACAATCTGGGCAATCTGCTGGGAGACCTCCCCCGCCGGGAGGAGGATGCGGAGGCGTGCTACCGGGAGGCGCTGGGCATTTACCGCCGCCTCGCCAAGGAGAACCCCGCCTTTGCGCCGGATTTGGCAAGTACCTGCTTCAATTACGCCAATTTCCTCTATGATGAGAGGGATGAACTGTCCGAAAGCAAGAAGCTGTATTTGCAGGCGCTGTCCCTTTACAGCCGGTATCCCCACCTCCGGGAAAAGGCGCAGGAGGTTCAGTCGGTTCTGCTGCGGGATTACGGAAACCTGACGGCGGAGGAGCGGGCGCTTGCCCTCCGTTTTATTCCAGCGCCTCACCCCCACCCTCTGAAGAGCATACACTGAGGCTGAAGGAGGAATGTCTATGTGCGGCATTGCAGGATTCTGTGATTTCACCAGAGACAACCGGGCGCCTCAGTGGCAGTATGTGGGCTGGGAGATGGCAAACTCCATGGCGCACCGGGGTCCGGACGGGGAGGGGCTTTGGTACGACAGGGCGGTGCTGCTCGCCCACCGGAGGCTTGCGGTGATCGACCCGGCGCAGGGGAGACAGCCCATGACCTGCACGCAGGGCGGGCGCACCTTTGCCCTTTCCTATAACGGAGAGCTGTACAACACAGAGGAGCTGCGCCGGGCGCTGGAGGGGAAGGGGCACCGCTTCTCCACCCGCTCTGATACGGAGGTGGTGCTTCACGCCTGCATGGAGTACGGGGCGGACGTGGGGACGTACTTAGAGGGCATTTTTGCCTTCGCCTTCTGGGACGGGGAGAGCCTGCTGCTCCTGCGGGACAGGTGCGGGGTGAAGCCCCTGTTCTACGCCGTGATGGGGGAGACGCTGGTCTTTGCCTCCGAGCCAAAGACCCTGTTCCGCTACCCCGGTCTGACCCCCAGAGCGAACCGGGAGACGTGGCAGGAGATTCTGGCGGTGAACCCCGCCCGCACGCCGGGGCACGGGGTCTTTGCCGGGGTGCGGGAGCTGAAGCCGGGACACCTGCTGCGCATGACCGGGCAGGGTCAGACCACCGCCCGGTGGTGGAACCTGCTGAGTCTGCGCCACGAGGAGGGCTATGAGGACACGGTGGAGCATCTGCAATACCTGCTCACCGGGGCGATTCGCCGGCAACTGGTCAGTGACGTGCCGTTGTGTACCCTCCTGTCCGGGGGACTGGACTCCTCCGTGATTACCGCCGTGGCGGCAAAGGAGTATCAGGCGCAGGGCAGGCAGCTGGACACCTATTCCTTTGACTACACCGACAACGACAAATACTTCAAGGCCAGCGCCTTCCAGCCGGACGCAGACTGGCCGTGGGTGGAGCGGATGCGTCAGGCGTTTCACACCAACCACCATGTGCTCACCTGTCCCCAGCAGCCCCTTGTGACCCTGCTGGAGGAGGCGGCGGAGGCGAGGGACTTCCCCGGCATGGCAGATGTCGGCTCCTCCCTGCTCTACTTCTGCCGGGAGATTCGTAAGGAGCACACCGTCGCCCTGTCCGGGGAATGCTCTGACGAGATTTTCGGCGGCTATCCCTGGTTCCACCGTCAGGATATGCTGGAGAGCGACACCTTCCCATGGTGCATGGACTTTTCCGCCCGTGCGGCGGTGCTGGATAAGGGGCTGGTGGAGTCGCTGGAGCTGGAGGAATACGCCCGCCGCCGCTGCCAGCAGAGCCGGGCGGAGACCCCCTATCTGGACGGGGAGACCCCTCAGGAGCGCCGCCGCCGGGAGGTGGGCTGGCTGAACCTGAACTGGTTTATGACCAACCTGCTGGAGCGGAAGGACAGGATGAGTATGCACTCCGCACTGGAGGTGCGGGTGCCCTTCTGCGACCACCATCTGGTGGAATACGTCTGGAACATCCCGTGGGAGATGAAGAGCCGGGGCGGAGTGCGAAAGCAGGTGCTCCGGGACGCTGCACGGGGCTTGCTGCCGGAGGACGTGCGAAACCGCCCCAAAAGCCCCTACCCCAAGACCCACAACCCCCTGTTTGAACGCCTGTGCCGGGAGAAGCTGCGGGAGATTCTGGACGATGCCAACGCCCCCATTCACGACATCATCGACCGCCCGGCGCTGGAGCAGGGGCTGATGGTCAGCGCCGGGGACTATGGCAGGCCGTGGTTCGGCCAGCTCATGGCAGGACCCCAGATGCTGGCGTGGCTGATTCAGGTGAACCATTGGATGCAGGTGCATCATCTGCGGGTGTAGTACGGGGGTGAAACTCCCCCAGTCACTTCGTGACAGCCTTTCACAGAGGAGTGCCTTCGGCAATTTATCCCACTCGCCCTGAAACGTGCCACCGGCACGTTTCCGAGACGGGCTGTAATAGAGGAGTGCCTACGGCAATGAATCCCACTCGCCCTGAAAC
>CAJOOV010000115.1 GCA_905236265.1 uncultured Oscillospiraceae bacterium
AAAAATCATGGAGCATGGCACCGGTCGTCAGAGTCCGCCGGTCAGAGTGCAGGTGCAGAAGCCGGTCAATCCGCTGACTCAGACGGGTAACGCTGATGCAGTGATGATAGGTGGAGACACTGCCGTGCTGCACATAGCGCTTCATCTGCTGCACTCTGGGGTCAGAGAGCAAAGAGCGCAGCACAGGTGCGCCTCTGCCTGCTCCCTGCTGTTTTGCCCGCTCAGGCATTCAGTGCGGCGATGATGTCGGGGAGCTGCTGGTCAACCACGTCGTTTTCCAGCTGGCAGGTGCCGGCATTGTGGTGCCCGCCGCCGCCGTATTTCAGGCACAAATCGCCGATGTCCACAGTGGATGCCTTGTTGACAATGGACTTTCCAATCATGACAGCGGTGTTCTGCTTGCGGAAGCCCCACGCCACATGCACGGAAATCTGCGCCTCGGGGAACAGTGCGTAAATCATGAAGCGGTTTCCGGCGTGGATAATCTCCTGATCTCTCAGATCCAGCACCACGACCTTGTCATGGAGCTTTGCAATCTCAAGCAGCTGCTGGCGGAACAGCTCTGCCTGCTCAAAGTACAGATCCACACGCTCCTTCACATCGGGCAGCTCCAGAATCTCGTCAATGGTATGATCCATGCAGAAGCTGATCAGCTGCATCATCAGCTCGTAGTTGGAGATTCTGAACTGGCGGAATCTGCCAAGACCGGTGCGGGGATCCATGAGATAGTGCAGCAGCACCCATCCCGTGGGATGGAGAATCTCCTCCATGGTGAAGTCGGCGCTGTCGCCCTTGTCCACGGCGGCCATCAGCTCTTCGCTGACACGGGGAAACGCCTCTTTGCCGCCGAAATAGTCATAGACCACCCGTGCGGCGCTGCGGGCGTCGGGATCGATGATGAGTTTTCCGCCGGTCTCCTGTGCCTTGAGGCGGTCAACCTCAGACTCGTGGTGGTCAAAGGCCAGACCCACTCTGGGGTCATAGGGCAGGTTGGTGGTAATATCGGTGGGGTACAGCTCGATCTTGCCGTCCTGTACATCTTTCGGGTGGACAAACTTGATCTCATCAATCATACCCAGCTCGCGCAGCATCATAGCGCAGGCCAGACCGTCAAAGTCGCTGCGGGTAACAAGTCTCTTTTTCGTTTCCATAGCACTTTCTCCCTCTAAAAAGATGATACCTTGGCAATTATAGCATATACGACAAGGACAATTCAAGCTGTTTGAGACAAATAATCTGAAAATCAGTCTGTCATTTCTTCTTTTTGCAGCAGTCAGCAGGGGGCTTTTTTCGCTGCGAATCAACTTTTCGTTGCGTTTTTGAAATTGTATGGTATGATATGGGTTATATGAATGCTGCAGTGAAAGCTGCTGTTGTCCTCTCATGAGCGGTTCGCTCAGGGCAGGACGCTGCATTCACAAGCAGGGCGAGAAAGGAGTGCTCCCGCATGAGAAGATGTTATGCGCTGTTGCTTTCCCTTGCGCTGATGCTGTCCCTTGTTTCCTGCGCAGGTGGAGCCGTCCGGAGCGGACAGGAGGCTGAGGCTTCCGGCACAGCGGAGGCTTCGCAGGAGAATGCGCAGGCGGAGCCTGCGCTGGCAGAACCGGCGCAGGAGGAGGAAAACGACTCCGGCGAGGACGCACGGATACAGAGTGAATCCGTCCCCGGCACCTACCGGCTGATTCATATGGTCACGGACGAGGATGAGTTTGGCGAGGAGCTGCTGGCTCAGATGTCCGGGGCGGGTATTCTCTCCTGTCTGAAAATGAAGAGCGACGGCACAGGAGAGGTGGAGCTGTTCGGGCAGACAGAGCAGCTCCGGTGGGACAGTGCCTCTGTCTACATTGAGAATGAACCAATTCCCTACACCCTGTCAGACGGCGTTTTGACCATGGCACTGGGCGGAGCCTCCGTCTCCTTTGAAAAGGTCAGCGAAGAGGTCATTGACCTGAGCTCAGACGGGGTGGACTTGAAGGCACAGGCTGCAAAGCTCTCCCCCGCCCTTCCCGGCACCTACTATCTGTACAGTCTGGTCAGCGGGGACGAGGAGACTTCTTCTGAAACATTGCAGATGATGAATGCGCTGGGTCTGAGCTGCGGGCTTTTGCTCAACAGGGACAGAACCGGGCAGTTCTTCCTCTTTGGTGAGTCCACAGAGCTGACATGGACAGAGGAGACAATGAACATGGGCGAGGGCGACATTGCCTACACCCTGTCCGACCATGTCATCGTTTTTACCCGTGGGGATACCAGTATGCGCTTTATCAAGGTCAGTGACGAGATTGAGGAGATTCCGGAGGCTGATTTCTCCGCCCTTCCAACCCCTGATCCGGCTGATGAGTGATGCCCTGACAGGGCATCTGCCCCCGGCATGTTGCTGGACAACACCGGGGGATTTCATTTTTTCTGAGATTTTCCAAAAGAGTGTATAGTAAAAATTGTCAGGATGTGATAGAATCCAAGGTGAGTAGACACGTCTGCGTCTGTCCTGCTTTCTGCGGGGCATTGTCCTTCGCAAGGTGAAACGGGGCGGAGCTCCCGCTGCGGCAGGGAGCTGTGGGGCGTGTACGCAACAAAGGAGTGTTTTGAATGATCCTTCCTGAGAGAATCATCCATAAGCGGAAGGTGCTTGTGGTTGAGGATCAAGAGATTAACCGGGATATACTCGGGGGCATTCTGGAGGACAGCTATGAGGTTCTCTACGCCGGAAACGGTCTTGAGGCCATCGAGGCGATTCAGGCCAATCTGGATGACCTGTCGGCGATCCTGCTGGATCTGATTATGCCGGTCATGGACGGCTTTGAGGTTTTGGGACGCATCCGGGTAGACGCAAAGATGAGCCGCATTCCTGTCATTGTCCTTACGGCGGAAAAGGAGGCGGAGCTTCAGGCGCTTCAGCTGGGAGCGGCGGACTTTATCACCAAGCCCTATGACGCCCACGAGGTCATTCTCGCCCGTGTAGCCAGAATCATTGAGCTGAGCGAGGGCAGACGACTGATTGGCGCCACTGAGTTCGACCCCCTTACCGGACTGTATTCCAGAGGCTTCTTTTTCGAGTACGCAGAGCAGATTCAGCGCTTTTACCCGGAGTGGAAGATGGATGCGGTTGTGCTGAATATTGACCGGTTCCACTCTGTCAACGACCTGAACGGGCGGGAGTTTGGCGACAAGCTCCTGATTCTCATCGGCGAGGAGGTACGGCTGTTTCTGGCCAACACCAACGGAATTGCCAGCCGGATGGAGGCGGATCAGTTTTTCATCTACTGCCAGCAGCAGAGTGATTACCACGTCATCCTCTCCCGCCTTCAAAACAGGATGAATCTCCTCTCCCACAGAGTGAGCCTCCGCCTGCGCATGGGCGTTTGCCCGTGGATTAAGGGGATAGGTCTGGAGCAGCTCTTTGACCGGGCTAAGACCGCCTGCAATATGGTACGGGGCAGCTTCCGGCGGCATCTGATGGTCTATGACGAGAGCATCCACCAGAAGGAGATGTATTACCAGCGCCTGATTAACGACCTTCACCATGGAATCAAAAACCACCAATTTAAGGTTTTTTATCAGCCGAAGTATAACATTCAGGTGAATCCCCCCCGTCTCAGCAGCGCAGAGGCGCTGATACGCTGGAATCACCCGGATCTGGGGATGATCTCCCCCGGCGAGTTCATTCCCCTGTTTGAACGTGACGGGCTGATTCATGTGGTGGACGCCTACGTCTGGGAGGAGACTGCCCGGCAGATTGCCCAGTGGAGGCAGCGCCTTGGCGTCACCCTTCCGGTCTCCGTGAACCTCTCCCGTGCGGATGTGTTTGACCCCATGCTGGAGAATAATCTGATCTCCCTCATTCATTCCAACGGCCTTCATCCCAGAGATTTGAAGCTGGAGGTCACGGAGAGCGCATATACAGACGACGCAGAGCAGTTGATTTCCGTCATCAGCCGTCTCCGGGAACGGGGCTTTCAGATTGAGATGGACGACTTCGGCTCCGGCTATTCCTCGCTGAACATGATCTCGTCCCTTCCCATCGACGTTTTGAAGATGGATATGAAGTTTATCCAGAATATTGAGCAGAACAACAAGGATTTCCGGTTGATTGAGCTGATTCTGGACATCGCAAAGTATCTGAATGTACCGGTCGTGGCCGAGGGCGTAGAGACGCAGGCACAGCTTGATCTGCTGAGGAATGCGGAGTGCGATCTGGTTCAGGGATACTATTTCTCCCGCCCCCTGCCTCCGGAGGAGTTTGAGGCGCTGATTGTAAAGGATTTGGAATTGGGAAAGGAACTGGCACAATGACCATTCAGGAGCTTTATGAAAACATCGGCGGTAACTATGCCCAGGCGCAGAAGATCATGCGCATGGACAAGCTGATTGACCGCTACATCCGCAAGCTGAGCAGCAGCAGCAGCATCAACGAGGCACTCAAGGCTGCCGGGGAGGCAATGGATCCCGGCGGGCTGTTTGAAAGCGCCCATGCTATGAAGGGCGTGTGCGCAAATCTGGGATTGGACGCTCTTGCTGAGGCCGCTTCGGAATTGTCCGAGGAATTTCGCCCCGGAAACCCCCGCCGCTTTTCGGACGAGGAGGTAAAGGCGAAGCTGAGCCGGATTGACGGGATGTACCGCAAAGTCATCAACGGAATTGACCAATACATCAACGGCTGACCTTTTGGCTGATTTTGTGCCAATGCGAGAAAGGAACGATCCATGTCTACGAAACCCGAAAAGAAAGCTGTCTCCCTTGCGCCCTTTCTGACTCCGCTGGGCGCCTGGGCGCTTGCCTTTGGCAGCAGCGTTGGATGGGGCTCCTTTGTGATGCCGGGCACCACCTTCCTCCCCATTGCAGGGCCTCTGGGAACTGTCGTCGGTCTGACCGTCGGGGCTTTGGTCATGCTGGTAATTGCATTGAATTATCATTATCTTATCAGCCGCTATCCCGACGCAGGCGGTGCCTTTACCTATACCAAACGGAACTTCGGCTATGACCACGGTTTTCTGTGCGCATGGTTTTTGGTGCTGACCTATACCGCCATCGTCTGGGCAAATGCCACTGCTCTGCCGCTGATTGGCCGTAACCTGCTGGGCGGACTGTTCCAGTTCGGCTTTACCTATGAGATTGCGGGCTTTCACGTCTATCTGGGAGAGATTATGCTGGCTGTGGCTTCAATTCTGCTCTCCGGTCTGATCTGTCTGTCCGGTAGGCCTGCCTATGCGCTGCAAAAGCTGATGGCATTGATTCTTGCGGTGGGTGTCATCGGACTCTTCGCCGCCGTGTTCGGCGCCCGTCCGGAGGGCTTTGCCCGCCTCGGTGAGGGCAGTATGACGGTGAAACAATCCCTCACGGGGGCGCTTAACGTCATTGCGCTGGCGCCGTGGGCCTTTGTGGGCTTTGAATCCATTTCCCACTCCGCCGAGGAGTTCAAATTCCCCCACAAGCACGCCTTCCGTGTCATGCTGATTGCCGTCATCACCGGCGGCATGGTCTATGTGCTTCTGGCAATCCTTGCCGCAGCAGTCCAGCCGGATGGATTTGCCAACTGGCAGGAATACATCTCCTCATTGGGCTCTCTTGAGGGAATTGAGGCGCTGCCTACGTTCTTTGCCGCCCACTCGGTGCTGGGGAATATCGGCTCTATTGTCATCGGTCTGGCCGCACTGGGAGGCATTGTCACCGGACTGGTGGGTAACTACGTCGCCTCCAGCCGTCTGATCTATTCCATGGCAAAGGATCGTATGCTTCCGGACTGGTTCGGAAAGCTGAACGGGTTTGGCGTTCCAAGGAATGCCCTTGTGTTTCTTATGGCAATCTCCGTCTTTATCCCCGTCTTTGGGCGCACTGCCATTAGCTGGATTGTAGATGTGACCACTGTGGGCGCTGCGATTGCCTACGCCTATACCTCTGCCAGCGCCCTGAAAACCGCACGGCGAGAGGGCAATCAGGTGATGATTGTGGTGGGGGCAACCGGTCTTGTGGCATCCCTCCTCTTTGTACTGTACTTCCTTGTGCCCAATATGCTCTCCGTCACCACGCTCTCCACGGAGTCCTATTTCATCCTTGCGGCATGGAGCATTCTGGGCTTTGCCTTCTTCCACCACATCTTTAAAAGGGATCATGAGCGCAGGCTTGGCCACTCCTCTGTGGTCTGGATTGTGCTGCTGTCCCTGATTCTCTTTACCTCTCTGGTCTGGGTGCGTCAGGCGGCCACCGTTTCCACCAATCGGGCTGCTGACCAGATGCGCATCAGCTGCCAGCAGGTGGCGGAGGAGTCCGATCAGGAGACGCAGCAGAGAATCACTGCGCAGGCAGACAGGGTGATTGAGGACAACATGGGTCAGATTACCCGCACGCTGACCTTCAACAGCTTGGTTCAGATGGCGCTGATCGTCGCCGCCCTCTTCTTTATGTTCCGCATCTACTCCATTATGCAGAAGCGGGAGAAGCAGATGGAGGTGGACAAGATTCTGGCCGAGGAGAGCAGCCGGGCAAAGACCAGCTTCCTGTCCAATATGAGCCACGAGATCCGTACCCCCATGAATGCGATTATCGGTCTTGACAATATCGCCCTGAAGGATCCCACCCTTTCCCCCAGAACACGGGAGCAGCTTGAAAAAATCGGCTCCAGTGCAAAGCATCTGCTGGGTCTGATTAACGACATTCTGGACATGAGCCGTATCGAGTCCGGGCGTATGGTACTTAAAAACGAAGAGTTTGCCTTCCGTGATTTTCTGGATCAGATCAACGTGATGATTAACGGTCAGTGCGTGGATAAGGGCATCCAGTATGAGTGCAGCATTATCGGTCAGACTGATGACTATTACATCGGCGACGATATGAAGCTTAAGCAAATCCTCATTAATATTCTGGGCAACTCCGTGAAATTCACCTCCCCTCCCGGCACCGTGACCTTCACCGTAGAACAGATTGCCCGCTTTGAGGGCTACTGCACCCTGCGTTTTGTGATGAAGGACACCGGTATCGGCATGGATCAGGACTACCTGCCCAAAATCTTCGAGGCCTTCTCTCAGGAAAATGCCACCACCACCAATGTCTACGGGGGCAGCGGTCTTGGCATGGCAATCACCAAAAACATCGTGGAGATGATGAACGGAGAGATCGAAGTCCAGAGTGAGAAGGGCGTAGGCTCCACCTTTACCGTGACTGTCACCATGAAGGCCTCCAGCCGCAACGCCCGCCGGGAGGAGGGCTACAGCCTTCCGGAGCATCTGCGGGCGCTGGTGGTGGACGACGATCAGGTGGCATGTGAACATGCAGAGATGGTGCTCAACGACATCGGCGTGAGTGCCGAGTCCTGCTCAGGCAGCATGGAGGCTCTCCGGCGCATTCTGGTACAGCGTGAGCAGGGTCATCCCTATGACATCGTTCTGACGGATTTCAGAATGCCTGATATGGACGGCATTGAGCTGACCCGTGAGATTCGGGCAATCGACAACAACGAAACCGCCATTGTCGTTCTCTCCGGATATAACTTTGACGACATCACCGATAAAACCTTCGCCGCCGGGGCTGACGGGCTTTTGAGCAAGCCATTGTTCACAGACAGTCTGATGCGGGAGCTGCGGAGTATCCTGCAGCGTAAATCCATCTCTCTGCCGGAGGAGGAGACGCAGGACGAGGCCGCTGCGCCTGCGGAGAATCTTCTGGCCGGACACAGAGTGCTGGTGGTTGAAGATATGGAGATTAACGCCGACATTATGATTGACCTGCTGAATATGGAGGATGTCTCCGCCGAGCACGCCATGAACGGTCAGATTGCCGTGGATATGTTTGCTCAGCACCCCAAGGACTATTACGATGCCATTTTGATGGACGTTCGTATGCCCGTGATGGACGGTCTGACTGCCACAAAGACCATTCGTGATATGGATCGTCCTGACGCAAAGACAGTCCCCATTATTGCACTGACAGCGAATGCCTTTGACGAGGATGTTCAGCGCTCCCTGCAGGCGGGCATGAACGCCCACCTGAACAAGCCGGTGGAGATGGAGCGCCTCTATGAGACACTTTCCAAGCTGATTCAAAAGAGAAAGAAATGAACAACTATAAAACGGGGCGCACTGCGCCCCGTTTCTTCCGCAGAGGTGTGAACTATGCTCTCCCTTCTAGTCTATGCTCTGATTTATCTGGGCAGCGGCCTGATGGCCTACAATATCTACTGCTATATACGCTTCGCCAGACAGATCCGTCAGCGGGGCAAATGGGAACGGGAGGAAAACCTATTCTACGCCCCCATTTTTCTGCTGATTCTCTTTCTGATTGGATACCTGCTGGTGGCGCTTCTGGGAAAACCTGATCTGGTGATTGCAGGAATCCTCTCGGGAGGCAGCCTGTTCGTCTATCTCATGATCCTGTTTGTCCGACAGGTGTCGGAGAAGATCTATGAGCATGAGCATCGTGAGGCAGCGCTGATGGCCGCAGAGGAGAGCAGCCGGGCGAAGTCCAGCTTTTTCTCCACCATCAGCCATGAAATGCGCACGCCCATGAACTCCATCATCGGCTGGGGCACCATGGCCATGCGTGAACCGGGGCTTCCTGAGCATGTGAAATCCCATCTGAAGAAAATCGACGAGAGCGCCCGGCATTTGCTCAACCTGATTAACGATGTGCTGGAAATGAGCCGCATAGAATCCGGCCAGATGAGCGTGAATCAGGAGGGCTTTGAGCTGAGGAAGATGCTGGAACAGATTAACTCCATCATCTCAGGTCAGTGTGCGGAAAAGGGGCTGGACTACCGGTTCCGGCTCTCAGACTGCGGGGAGAATTATTTCATCGGGGATGAGCTGAAGCTGAAGCAGGTGATGATTAACATTTTAGGCAATGCCGTGAAGTTTACCCCTGCCCCCGGCTCTGTGGAATTAAATGTAGAGGTCTCCCCTTCCGATCAGCAGCGGTATATGCTGCGCTTCTCCGTTTCTGACACCGGAATCGGCATAGACCCGGACTATCTGCCCCGCATTTTCGATGCCTTCTCCCAGCAGGACAGCTCCTCCACCAACCGTTTCGGAGGCAGCGGCCTTGGTTTGGCCATCTCCCAGCGGTTTGTGGCGCTCATGGGGGGAAATATTCAGGTAGACAGCAGTCAGGGCGCAGGCAGCACATTCACCGTCACAGTGATGTTACAGCGGGATACCGCTGCCGCCGTTGAAGAGGCGGCGCAGTCCGAAAACGTATCTCTGGAGGGACTGCGGGTGCTTCTGGCAGAGGATATGGAGATCAACGCAGAGCTGGTCTCCGATCTGCTGGGTCTGGAGGGCGTAGAGGTAGAGTGGGCGAAAAACGGTTTGCAGGCCGTCAACCTGTTTGAGCAGAGCAAACCGGACTACTATGACGCCATTCTCATGGATATCCGTATGCCGGTGATGGACGGTCTGATTTCCACCCGCACCATCCGCAGCCTGTCCCGCCCGGACGCTGCGACCATTCCCATCATCGCCCTCACCGCCAACGCATTTGAAGAGGATGTGGAACAGGCGCTGTCTGCCGGAATGAATGTTCACCTGTCCAAGCCTGTAGACCCTGATCTGCTTTACCGCACGCTGGGGCGTCTCGCCGTGAAGCGATAGTATGAGGGG
>CAJOOV010000116.1 GCA_905236265.1 uncultured Oscillospiraceae bacterium
GCTGAACCGTCGCAGCCATCTTTTGCATGCTCAGATTACCACAACCACCTTGCCAAAGCTATGAGCGCCGTCCAGATAGGCGTGAGCCTTGGGCACCTCCTCCAGGGAGAACACCCGCTCCGGGGCGGCGTTGACATGGTACTTTGCCACATAGTCCAGCATATCCTGCAAGCGTTTCCCGTCCACGTTCCCGGAGTAGAAGCTGGTGAGATAGCCGTTGGCAGGCAGCTCCATAATGGGCTCAAAGCCGCTCAGATACCACCGCCCGCCCAGTTGTCCGGCCATCTGGCTTTCAGCAGCCGCAGAAAGGCAATGCCCACGCAGCTGGTAGCGCCACGCACCAGAACCCGGTGGGTTTCCCGGATACGCAGATTCAAAAGGGAGCCGTAGGCGGTGTAATAGGTCTCCGGCAGCGCCGCCAGTGTCGCCCAATCCAGCTTCGTCTCCACCGGACAGATCTGCGCATTGGGGAGCAGGGCGTATTCCGCATATCTCCCGTCAAAGGCTCTGCCCATCTCCCCCATGATGGAGATGACCTTCTGCCCCACCGGGAGCAGTTCCGGGTCGGTGGTGTCAGCAATGACCCCCCCGCACTCGATACCCAGTATCCGGGGAAAGGTGACGCTGGGGGACAGTCCCTTTCGGGTAAAGATTTCCGAGTGGTTGATGCCAAAGCCCTTCACCTGTACCAGCGACCAGCCCGGTTTCACCTTCGGCGTGGGTACGTCCTGATAGATCAGCTTTTCCGCTCCTCCCGGCTCATAAATGACGATTGCCTTCATGTCCTTCCCATCCTTTCCTCTGCCAGCTTGAGCAGGGCGTTCACCGAAATCGCCAATCCTGCCGAGAGCAGGCTGCCCCAGAGAATCTTTGCCAGATTCATGGTGCGAAGGCCGTCAAACAGCAGCGCACCCAGTCCGCCCGCATTGATGGAGGCGGCAATGGTGCCGATGCCGATGGTGCTGACCACGGCCAGACGCACCCCGGCAAACAGCGCCCGCTTTGCCAGCGGAATCTGTACCCTTGTGAGGATTTGCCCCTCTGTCATGCCGATACCCCTTGCCGCCTCTACCACAGCCGGGGCAACCTCCCGCAGACCGGTGGTGAAGCTGCGCAGAAGCAGATATTGGTTGTAGGCAGTCAGTACGATCACTGCCGTCACTGTCCCCAGTCCTGTCACCGGAATCAGCACCGCAAACAGCGCCAGAGAAGGGATGGAATAGACCACGGACAAAAACTGATGCAGCCCCTGAGACAGCTGGGGACGGTTCAGGCTGAGCAGGGTCAGCGCCGCCGCCAAAAGGATGGACAGAACCAGCGTCACCACTACCAGTTGGATGTGCTGCAACAGGGGATGGATGATCTTCTCCGGGTGGCGGGTGAGATTGCGGATTCCAGAGAGTATTTCGTGCTGGACTGCGTGATGAGCGGGTTTATTGAGCAGCTCATTCAGTGTCTGGATGCCGATATGGACACGCTGGAAGCCTTTCGGCTGGCTCATGGGATGATGGAGTCCGGGGCAAAGGAGACGCTGGAGCATCAGTTTGGCATCGTGGCGGGGAACAGCCCGTGACATACTGTCCAGACACTGCCGTTGTTCTATCTGACAGTACAAGCAGGGGACAGAATCACATTGCAACTCTGTCCCCTGCTTTCGCCGCCATTATTTGTATGTGAAACGGTCGCATCCGTTTACAAGCTATGCCCGAGGTGATATGCTCCATCCAGCAGATCAGTTCGTCCGCTGACTTCTGCCGGTTCATTCACGCCGCCGCCGCTGTAAGCTCCGGCAAATCGGCATTTCGGGAAGCATTCTATCCAGCCCTTCAGACCGTTGACAGCCCTCTGACTGACCTCGTCTCCGTCCTCGGCTGAGGTGGTTATCAGGTAAATCTCCCGGAACCTGTACTCCTGGGGAAACAGGGGATTACAGCGATCCAGCAGCGTTTTCAACTGTCCGCTCAGTTCATAGTAATAGATGGGGGTCACAAAAACAACCACCTCTGCGTTTTGGATTTTTTCCATGATGTCCTGAACATCGTCCTGAATCACGCATTTGCCTGTCCTCTGGCAGGCAAGACAGCCCTTGCAAAAGCGGATATCCTTATCCTTCAGGCTGACCAGCTCCACCTCGTGTCCTGCGTCTTTCGCCCCCCGCTCCGCTTCCTTCGCCAGAAGCTCAGAGTTGCTTTTGCCCCGCAGGCTGGACGATACAATTAATACATGTTTTCCCATAGTCTGTTCCTCTCTTTTACACCATAGTGTCCTTTCGTTTTCCGGCGCAGCTGAAGGCGGTTCTTCCGCAGGGGGTGCAGGGGATTCTTCTGCTATGGGCCCGCTAATCATCTCCGGTTCGGTCACGATCTGCCGGGCAGCGCTGCCAGCGCAGCCTGCGTCCCGAAGGTTCTGAAGAAGGGATTCCCGTCTTTGTTCCGTCATAAAGAAACGCCTTTGTTACTTACCAGATTACAGTATATCACTCCACTCCTCAAATAACAAATACTAATTTAAAATAGCGAACCATGCTTTACTTGCATGAGTTGTTCTGGTATCGTAAACCCATGAGAACAAGGCAGGATGACGGCATGGAAGTGCGTACCCTGCACTTTTTGTGGCGATTGCCCATAAGGAGCGCATCGCCGAAGGGACAAAGGCACTGCACAGATCACAGCCTGCGCTGTCCCGGTAGAGGAGATTCTGCCACAGGGATGGCAGCGCTTCGGTGTGGATATACCGCTCTGCCCCTCTCGTCAGATAGCATTCCTCATGAACAGAAAGAATCCCCCCAAGGCAGCTTTGAATGCCTTGGGGGGTATTATCAGGCCACAGTGACGGGGCAGATTATGTTTGAAATACAGCCGCCCGGAGTGTCCGGCAATGTGGAAAGGCCGCTTGCTCCAACGGGGAGGCTCACTCAAACAGAATGGCTTCTCCCGTCTCGGCGCTCTTCCATGCGGCTTCCATGACGGAGAGCACCCGGCGCACCTCGGAAATCTTGATGACGGACTCAGCCTTGCCGCTCAGCACATCATTTACATTCCTGTAAAAGTCCGTCCAATCCGTCTGAATCTCCGGCAGGGGCTCGGTGACAATGCCTCCGGGAGGCACCGGGGCGAACTGACGGGTGGGGCCGGCCTCTGTCTCCACGATCTGAGAGGGCAGCTTTTCCAGCATCTTGCCGGTGCGGTAGATATTGCCGTCACAGCCGAAGGTCTTGACCACCATGGTTCCCTTGTCCCCTGCGGCCAGCCAACGGGGCTGATACTCCAGAATGTAGGTGGACAGCTCGATGTGGGCGGTCACGCCGTTGTCCAGCTTCAGGATGATCTTGAAATAGTCGTCCACTTCCTCGTGGAGGACGTTCTTGATGTCAGCGTAAATGCTCTTGATCTTTGCGTCCGGCATCATAAACAGAATCTGGTCGATGAGATGCACGCCCCAGTCGTAGATCATGCCCCAGCCGTACTTTTTATAGAGGTGCCACTCGTGCATATAGCCGTTGCCGGAGTGGAGCTTGCTCTCAATGGTGAAGATATTGCCCAGAAGCCCCTCGTCATACGCCTTTTTCACCGTGAGCATATCCCGATCCCAGCGGCGGTTCTGGTGGGAGGTGAAGAACACCCC
>CAJOOV010000117.1 GCA_905236265.1 uncultured Oscillospiraceae bacterium
CGTTGTCCGGTGCGGTCCAAGTGCCGAAGGCGCTGCGCTTGCCGATCTGTACGCCGGTGAACACGAAGCTGTCATCAAAGCTCTCGTTGTTGGGCACCAGCCGCTTTTGCATCATGACCAGATTCAAATCGCCCTGACCGTCAAAGATCTCCTTCACCGTCATCTTGCGGCAGCCGTACTTTGCTGCATAGCCCTCGGCAATCTGGTCGGCGGCAATCCGCATGGGATGATCGCTGGGGATGCCCTCAAAGGACTCCGCCACCGAGTAGGTGTCGTTGGAGGGATAGCTGGTGTAGAGCATGATGTTGGGAACCTTCAGCACATCCGCAGCCATGGTGCCTGCAATACCGGCGAAGTCATGGAGAATGGCGTCGGGGCGGTCTGCCTTCAGGGTCTCCAGCACGGTGTCGATGTAAGCGCCGGCCTCATTCAGGAACAGGAAGGGCACGACTGCCGCAACACTGTCATCTCCGCCGCCCTCTTTCTTCTCGTTCTGAGGGGCATTGGAGGCCATCCAAGAGGGAACCGGGACGAAGTTTGCGCCGGTGGGCTCTACGATTCTGCGAAAATCCTCAGTGCTGAAATAGGTGACTCGGACGCCTCGTTTGACCAGCTCGGTCACAAAAGAGAGGGTGGGATTGATATGCCCAAAGGCACCCAGAGAAACAACGGCAATATGCATAACGTGACTCCTTTCGTTTGTGGGAATCCGGCTTTTCCCCGGATTCGGTTTTGTGTGTCTATGAAAAACCTGCAAACGGTTCCTTCATCGTTTTGTTCCGTAAACCTTCATCAGCTCTGCTTTTTTAATGAAAATGCTGCAATCGCCCAAACGCACCCTGCACAGCTCCGGCGCTTTGGGGTCCATCTCAATGAAGGGGTGGTTCAGCTTGTCCTCAATGCCGGCTGTGCCGTCATAAACTGCGTCCACCAGTGCGATGTACCCATCCAGATAGGCGGTGGAAACAGGCGTTCCGTTGTGGTTTGGCAGCAAGTACCAGCCCTCACAGACGATTTCCTTCAGCCGCAGGGCGTTTGCCTTCAGGTTATCCATCCGCTTTTCCACATGATACGGCGCCTGAGGATTACAGGAATTGTCATACATCAGGGTCTGATGACTTTCAAACTCATCGCCGCAAAACAGCATCCTGTGCCCCTCGTCCACGAAGAACAGGGAGCTGTTGCAGTGGGCGCTGAAAGCCTCCAGCACCCGGACGGTACGTCCTCCCAGCTCAATGGTGTCCCCGTCGTGAACCACTGTCTTTCTGTAGTCAGGGTGGGGGAAGGAGGACAGGTCATAGGGACCTGCGCCGGGCCGTTCCACGGAAGGGGCATCCAGACTCCAGCCCTTGGAGAGCAGCACCTCCTCCCATTCGCCGTTTCCGCCGGAGTGGTCAGGGTGATAGTGGGTGTTTGCCACCGTCACCGGCTTGCAGGTCAGCCGCTCCACAAAGCTGCGGAGATTCCCCATGCCGTAGCCGGTGTCCAGCAGCAGCGCCTTCTCGTCTCCCTCCAGCAGATAGATGTACTCAGTGCCCTCCATAAAGCTGATGCACCAGGTGGTCTCATCCAGCTTCCATGCCATATAGCTTCCGAAAATCTGCTCCGGGGAGGGAGCGTGGTTTTGATCCATAGGAGTTCCTCCTTGCAATTCAGATTTTCCGGCGTTCCGTCATCCAAACAGATGATTCAGCCAATTGGTGAACAGCCCCAGCCACTGCCTGCAGGCGGAAAAATCCGCCACGGGGAAGGGACCCACCGGATGGGGAATGCAGGCGCCAAAGCCGTGCCCGCCATAGGGGAACAGGTGCAGCTCACAGGGGACATGGCTGGCCTTGTAAGCTGCCGCCAGCTCTGCAAGGCGGATGGGCGGCACCACATCGTCGTCCATGCAGGCGCATAAAAAGGCGGGAGCGTCTCCTTCTCTGACATGGGTGAGCAGGTCGTATTGGGCGGCAAAGGCATTCCGGCGCTGAGGGTCGTTGTAGACCTCTTTTCCGGCAATGACGGCCACAATTTTATCATCCTTCATGGAAACGGCAGGGTAGATCAGCCCCAGAGCGTTGACCTCGCCGCTGACGGCATCCACCTCGTCCGGCTCATAGCCCGGCCAGACCACCGGCTCGTCCCGGAAGCAAAGCGCCTCCACGCCGCAGAGATTGCCCCCTGCGGAGAAGCCGGCCGCTGCGATTTTATCGGGGTGAATCCCAAATTCCCCTGCGTGGCAGCGCACATACCGCACTGCCCGCTGGCAGTCCAGATACATCAGCGGGGCATGGTAGGGAAAGCTGCGGTACCAGAGGACAAAGGCGCTGATGCCTGCCTCGTTGAGCACTTGGGCAACCTCCGCCCCCTCGCTGTCCATGGACTTGGTCAGATACGCCCCGCCGGGGCAGAGAATGACGCAGCGGTCACTCCCCTCGGCCAGATAGGGAATCAGCACAGGCACATCGGAATAGGTTTCCTCACCGTAGCCGTTTTGTATCTCCTGATCCCAGACCAGATAATTGTTGCCCCGCAAATCGCCCAGCTCCGGCGTGCTCTTGTCCCAGATGCCGGGGTATTTGGTGAACACATCCATGGTGGTCATGGTGGTGTCCACCGGCATGTCTGTATACTTGCTCTCCCCGGTGTTGCCGGGAATGTGCGCCCCCCAGATGGGGAGGGGCGTTTTTCCTTCCAGCCTCATAAACGGTTCCCTCCTGTCGCTATCCCGATTTCCTTACAGCTCCACGGTCAGATTCTTGATCTGCCGGATGGCCTCCTCCAGCTTCTCCTGCTCAATGGGCAGAAAGCCCAGATAGCGGAAATCGGCAAGGCCGTTGTAGCCAAATTCCGGGTCTTTCCCCTTGGCCATGCCGCCAATGGGAGGCACCAGAGAGAAGAGAATCCCCAGCGCCTGCTGGTTTTCTCCCAGCCGGGCGATCATGGTGTGCTCATCAAAGGGTCGGCGGAAGTCAGAGGTGGGTACATAGCTGTAATCATAGACCCCGGCGCCCAGCGTCTCTGTCTCCCGCCCGCTCCGGGGCAGGGTCACCTCTGCCTCACAGCCAAAGGGAATTTCAATATGGACGCTCAGGGTGCCGTCCTTTTGAATTGTGGTGTTGCACACATACCTGCCTGCTGCAGACCGGAAGGCACACTCCAGATGGGGCAGGCGGTAATCCGGATGGGGTGCGATAATCGCCCGCTTGAATCCCGGCTCCGCCGGA
>CAJOOV010000118.1 GCA_905236265.1 uncultured Oscillospiraceae bacterium
TCAGGCGAAAACTGCCCGGTTGACAGAACTGGATGCCCGACTGACGCTGGAGGATCAGAACAGGGATACGGCGCAGGCACAGGACGTGGAGGAGGATCGTCCCTCTGAACCAATGTCCTTTGCGGACAGGCTGTTCCATGGGGCAAAGCAGGCTGTGGCGCTGAACAGCCAGAGAACGGAGAACCAGAGACAGCAGCCGGTGAGGCAGATCTGAACGCAGTTCAGAGCCAGCACCCTGTGAAGTATGAATTGCATGACATTTGGCACGAAGGTTTTGTATTGACATTGTATAGCATTTGTTATATAATGAATACACAAAAAGGAGGTGCTGCTTATGTCACGCACAGCACAGGTCAGTTTTCGGATTGACGAAGACGTAAAGAAAAATGCGGAAGCGGTGTTGGATGACCTTGGACTTAGTATGTCGGCTGCGATTACCGTTTTCCTGAAGAAGGTGGGCAGAGAGCGCAGAATCCCCTTTGAGCTGTCGCTGGATCAGTTCTATGCCGAAAGCAATACAGAGTACCTGAAAAGAGTCATCAGCGGCATTGAAGACGGTACAAGACCACTGGTAGAGCATGGTTTGATAGAGGACGAAGGGGTATGAAGCTGAAGTGGGACGAGGACGCTTGGAAGGACTACCTCTACTGGCAGACGCAGGATCGGAAGGCCTTGAAACGGGTGAACACAATCCTGACTGACATTATGCGCAGTCCTTACGAAGGGATTGGAAAGCCTGAGCCGCTCAAATACTCCAACGGCTATTGGAGCAGGCGGATTGATGAAAAGAACCGGGTGGTCTACAAGATAGAGGCAGATTCCGTTGTGATTGCCGCAGTGCGTGGCCACTATGACTGAGTGTGGGAGCATTTCTTCTCCCGTAAACAAATAGATTATCAGGATTTCTTCATTTTACTACCCCCGGAGCGGCATCTGCCCTCTGGGGGTAGTTTTGCCCTTTCCACTCGGCAGCCGGTGAGGCAGATCTGATGACAGCAAAAGCCCCATGGGCGGCAGCTCATGGGGCTTGCGTGGAAACAGGCAATCATTTCCATGTGAGATGCAGCTGCTTTTCGGTAGCGGCGCATTCGGAAAGATAAAGGTTAATCAGTGTCTGATAGGGAATGCCGGAGGATGCGGCCGCCCGTTTGAAGTAATCAATCGTGTCAATATCAAGGTTAATCGTTACCGGCTTTTTCAGCTTCTTCGCATAGGGGTTGGGCTTTCCGTTGGAAAAATCATATTCATCTCTCATAATTGTCACCTCATTCAATAGTCATTGTAGGCATTTGCCTCGTTTTTGGTTGCCTTTCGGGCGGAAATCAACCGGATGACACTTTCAGATTCCCGATAGCAATGACAGACGACCAGAAGATTTGCCTTTTTACTAAGACCAAGTATGATGAACCGTTCTTCCTCCCTTGAATGCTCTGGGTCATCAATCACGATTGCAGCAGAATCGAAGAATACACTGGACGCTTCTTCAAAAGAAATACCATGTTTCTTCTGATTAATCCGATTTTTGTTTTCGTCCCACTCAAATCTCAACGTGTCCATGCTTATAGTATACATATAATATATGTATAAGTCAACGGTCTGTTTCTCATGCGCCATTATGTCCAGCGTTCGTTTAGTCCTCCTCCCCAGTCCCACCTATGGGACATAGGAAGTGGTACAATAAAAACAGAAAAAACTCAAATGACCGAGGAGGAAGAGGCGCAGGGTGCTGTCCGGGGGCTGGACTTGGTGGTTGCGCTGGACTGGTGTCAACACGCCCTTCCCAAACACCAGTATGATTTCCTGTTCGAGGGAATGCCGGAGAACCCGGAGGATGAACAGGCGTGGCGCAGGGATGGGCGCTGGGAATCCGACCCTAATCCCCTGATGGAGCGTTTTTCCTGCACCCTCCCCTCCGGACTGGTCAGACGGCTGGAACGGACGGCGCAGGAGAGAAAGCTGACGAAAAGCAGGCTGGTAGAGCTGGCATTGATCCGGTATCTGAACGAAGGGAGCGAAGAGAAATGAAGAGAGTAACCGTCAGATTGTTGAGCGTGGTGCTCCTGCTGGGACTGTGCGTGTCCGCCCTTCCGGCGCAGCAGGCACAGGCGTGGAGCCTCCCGCAGATCTCTGCCCTGTCCCTAGCCAAGACGCTGAGAACACCGTCTGCACCCACGTTGGGAAACGTGAACGGCGGCGTGAAGATCAGTTGGAAGAAGGTCTCCGGCGCTGCCAAGTACCGGGTGTTCTACCGTGTCAACGGGAAAGGCGGCTGGAAGAGACTGGTGGATACCACGAAACTGACCTATACATGGAAGAAGGCAAAAGCCGGCACAAGGTACACTTTCACCGTCCGGTGCCTCAGCGCCAACGGCAAGCGTTACACCAGCGGCTACAACAGGACGGGCAGGACAATTACCTACGTCCCTGCTCCGGCACTGAAAAGTCTGAAGCAGTCCGGAAACAACGTGGTGCTGACATGGGGAAGGTCTGCAGGAGCTGCAAAGTACCGGGTGTTTCGCAGGACAGCAGGCAGCAAATGGGTCAGGATGGCTGTTACCACGAAGCTGACCTATACAGACACAAAGGCCGTTGCGGGAGTAAGATATATTTATACCGTCCGCTGTCTCAGCACCAACGGTAAGAGCTATACCAGCGGCTACAACACCGCAGGCAAGGCAATTACGCCTCTGCTCTCTGCCCCGGCGCTTGAATCTGTTGAGATAAGCGGAAATACCGCTGTTATCAATTGGAACCCGGTGAAGGGTGCTGCCAAGTACCGGGTGTTCTGCAAAACCGAAACCAGCGGCTGGAACAGGCTGGGGGACACAACGTCGGTATCCTATACGGCGCAATTGGACTACGAGACCGTTTATTCCTTTACAGTTCGCTGCCTGACCAAAGACGGAAAAGCCTATGCCAGCGGCTATGATAAGACCGGGCTGTTTGCTGTAACCGGCTCTGCGCCTGCGCAGGAGCCCTCTGAGGAGCCAGAGGAACCGCTGACGGGTACACCCGTGGAGCCACCCACGGAAAAACCGTCAGAAGAACCTACAGAACCCGAAGTACCGGCCTCAGATGCAGAAACGGACGCTGAACAGCGCAGGCAGGAGGCAGGCGCTGCGGTGGTGGAGCTGGATCAGGTGTATCAGGCGGCAAGGAAGTATGTGAGTACGCCTTCTGCAGGGGATACATTCAGCATGGCTTTGTCCGAAGCAGAGAGCGTCCGCCGCAGCTACTACAGCTATATCAGCAAGGGAACCTTCAGCAGCATTCCCACAGTGGAGGAGATCACCCGCATACGTCAGGTGACGCAGGCGCTGGCCGGACAGATGGAGCAGGTGAAGGATGCCGAGAACGTCAGACAGGCAGACGAGGAGCGGCGCAGGCAGGCGGCGGGACAGGCGGTTGAAGCGCTGGATGCGATTTATCTGGAAGCCTCCGATTTCCAGACAGGTCAGCTCTCCGACGAGGTGTTCTTCCACTTCAATGATGTGTTTTACGCAGAGCAGGAGGTTCGGAAAAGTATTTCGATTACATCCTGAAAGGGACATTCAAAACAGTGCCCACCGATCAGGAGATTGAGGATATCCGGCAATCCGCTCAGAATCTGACGGAGCTGCTGGAGCTGGCAAAGCAGCCCTCCTCTCAGGCGGTCTTTGACCCCTCCAAGCTGGTGTACTATAAGACGGAGAGTATTAAGCTGCATGAGATGTTTAATGCGTTTAGAATTGAGAATGGCAGAAAGACAACCGAATGGCTGGAAATGCCTGCGGATTGTGCAAGAGTGCAGGCATCCTATAATGCTGTTGCAAGTGCTTTGATTGCACAGGAAAAACGAGCTGCTAAGTGGAACTCTGCCAGACACGAAGCTACACAGATAGGAACAAATGATATCGACCCGTGTAATGAAGCAAGCTATGCAGCAGATGCCTTTGAGGCGTTTATTAACTCCCCGCCACACAAAAGCAATGTTCTTGCTGTCGGTGACCGTGGCAAATGGGAAGGAATTGCAATTGTTGGATATACCCATCATGGATTTCAAAATATTGTGTGCATCTGCGACGGTGCGTCCGTTGGCTTGGAATTAGATGGATTCAACTACGCTTGGGATGAGCATTTTTATGTCACA
>CAJOOV010000119.1 GCA_905236265.1 uncultured Oscillospiraceae bacterium
CAGCCCAGCGCAATCAGATCCCCGCCCTTTACCGCCAGATCCTTCAGGGAAAAGCAGGCCTGCTCCTCCAGCAGCCCGGTCAGCACCTGCCTTGCCTGTTCCACCCGCTTCAGCTTCTCCTCCAGAAAGGCAGGAGACTGGGCAAGGGCATCCGCCCGGTGCAGCTCCAGAGACCAGAGCGCTCCCTGCTCTCCCATGCGGTTAAGAAACCGCCTGCCCTCACGGGGGGTCTGGGGAAGGGGCAGGTCATGCCAGCGCACCTGCAGCAGCACCTCATCCCGCAGCTTATTGTCGCACCGCAGCCGGGAGAGCATCTCCCGGCTCAGCTCCACACTGCGCAGGGCGTGGCCGTAGAAGTGATCCACGCCCTGCTCGTCCCGGCTCCAGCACTCCGGTTTCCCGGAGTCATGAAACAGTGCGCTCAACCGAAGCACCAGCTCAGGGGGGACGGCGGCAACGGCGTGGACGGTATGCGTCCAGACATCATAGCAGTGGTGGGGGTTGCGCTGCTCAAAGTCGAACATGAGAGCGAGGGGGGGCAGGATGCGTGCCAGCAGCTCCCGCCATTCCAGCAGCAGCGCTCCCACGCCCCGCCCGGTGAGAAAGCCCTTCAGCTCGGTAAAAATCCGCTCTGCGGCGATGCCGTCCAGCAGAGGGGCGCAGGCTCTCACCGCCTGTGCCGTTGCGCCGTCCATGGCAAAGCCGAACCGGCTGGCAAAGCGCAGCGCCCGGAGAATCCGCAGCCCGTCCTCCTGAAACCGCTCCTCCGGCTCTCCCACGCAGCGGATGATCCCCGCCCTCAGATCCTCCTGTCCCCCAAAGGCATCCACCAGCCCGGTGTCCGGGTGGTAGGCCATGGCGTTGATGGTAAAATCCCGGCGGGCCAGATCCTCCCTCAGCTCGCCCACAAACCGCACCTGATCCGGGTGGCGGTGGTCGGAGTAGGCGCCGTCCGTGCGGAATGTGGTGATCTCATAGCCCACCCCCTGCTCAATGACCATGACGGTGCCGTGCTGCAGCCCGGTCTGCGCAACCCGGTTATCCCCGAACAGGGCAATCACCTGCCGGGGCAGGGCATCGGTGCAGATGTCCCAGTCGTGGGGAACGCTGCCCATCAGGGCGTCTCTGACGCAGCCGCCTACCACATACGCCTGAAACCCTCCCTCGTTCAGCCGTCTGACGATGCGGCTGGGGGCGGCCGGTATTTTGATCGTCATTCTCCGTCCTCTTCCTCTCTGCAGGAATGCCCTGAGCGGCATGGCTGCTCAGGGCAACTGTTGTGTTTATCCCAGTGTCTCCGTCTCGGTTTCGGTTTCGGTCTCGGTCTCTGTCCCGGTTCCTGTCCCGTCATCCTCTCCGGTGCCTCTGCCGGAATCCGGGCCGAACAGGCCGTCCAGCAGCCCGTCCAGGAAGGGGCGCTCGCAGATGATGGTGACGCTGTCGCTGACAGGGCCTGCGGACGCGGTGATGACGCAGGTTCCCTCACCGTTCCAGCGCACCAGCCCATCCGCCACAGAGGCCACGTTGGGGTCGCTGCTGGTCCAGACCAGCTCACCCGGCCAGCCCTCCGGTGTGACCTGGGGGATAATCTGGTAGGTCTGTCCGGAGTCCAGAGCGATTTCTTCCTCCAGAATGGTAACGCCCTGCACCGTAGGCTCGTTGCAGGTGACGGAGCAGCTGGCATTGCGCCCGTCGGCGGTGGCCGTGATGACGCACTCGCCCTGCCCGTTCCACTGCACCACGCCGTCCGACACGCTGGCAACCGTGGTATCGCTGCTGCTCCAAATCACGTCGCCATACCAGTTAGAGGGGACGATATAGGCCCGAACCCGGTCAGACTCCCCGAAATTCAGCTCCATTCTCCCCCGGCTGAGGTGGATGGAGGCGACGGTGACATAGCCGCACTCCACCTCGCACTGGGCGGAGACATCCCCTGCCGTTGCGGTGATGGTACACGCTCCTCTGCCCGTCCATGTGACAAGCCCGTCGGAGACCACCGCCACATCCGTGTCGCTGCTCTCCCATTTGATCTTTCCTGTCCAGCCGGCGGGCTCCACCTGAGCGGAGAGCTGGAAATGGCCGTTTCCGTCCAGAGAGAGGTTCTGCCGGTTCAGGCTGACCGAGCGTGCCTCCGGGCTGCGGATGGTCAGCGCCGTGGTCACCATCGCCTCGTTTCCGGAGCGGTCACTGACCCGGTAGGTCACAGGGTAGACCCCCGCCTTTGTGGTAACCACCTGACTGCTGTCCACCTTCAGGGCATTGGTCAGGCTGCCGTCCATCTCGTCCTCAGCGGTGACGCCGTTGAGATAGTCCACGATCTCGCCCACGTCCACCGTCAGGTTTTTGGCATAAATCACCGGCGGCTTTTCGTCCGTCACCTGTATAACGGCGCTTTTCACGGTGCGGTTGCCGTGCTCGTCCTCTGCGGTAATCTCCACGCTCTCCCCGCCCGCAGAGGAGAAAACCGTGGAGCGCCCGTCCTGCGCCACATCTCCCCCGGCGGTGATGCGAAGGTCATACGCACTCTCGTCCGCCACGGAGCGCACAATGTCATAAAGCCCTACCCGCTGGCCGTAGCCCACACGCACTTCCTCACGAAGGGTCAGGCTAGGGCCGCTGTGATCTCCCTGACGGTAGAAAAAAGTCACAAGCGCCGCCAGCGCTGCCACAGCGATGACGCCTGCGATGATTCCGATTTTCTTCTTATCCATTCGTCTGCACCCGATCTCTGTACTGATGCTGATGTCCCATGAAACGCTTTCACGAAACACCACTGTATTCCTCTCTATGCTGCCTTTGCGCCTCACGCCCGGCAAGCCCTGTCATGCCCTTTGGGGCGCTCCCCGCCCTGCAAAAGGCTTTTTCCCATATCGGTATGAGCATTTCCCTGAGCTGTCAGGCCGCTTCAGCCCCCTGCTCACAGATGCACTGACATATTAGCACACATTTCCTCTTTTTTCTACCGTTTCGCCCAATTTTACAAAAAATTTGAAATCCTGCCCTGTATCCCCTTCAGTATAACCCCTTTTCTTCTCCCTCACACCTCCCGCCTGCCCGCCGGAATACGCTGTGCAGGCACACGCCCCCGCCCTTTCGGGAATGGGCAGGCTCCGGGAAACCGCCGCCCTCCCTGCCCGTCCTCCCTGCGAAGAAGTTCCGGTTGCAATTTCCGGGAAAAGCTGTCAGAATAGAGGGAGGATTCCCCCTGCCGGGTTTGTGCCAGCGTGCGCAGGCCCGGTCTTATC
>CAJOOV010000120.1 GCA_905236265.1 uncultured Oscillospiraceae bacterium
CATTTGATTGACGTGGAAGGCACCACCGAAGCGCCCATTGACTGGTCGTGGCTCTACGGCGAGCTGTCCCCCGGCACCTACCGCCTGTGCAAACAGGTGAGTGACTTTCGCGGCAGCGGAGACTATGACACCTATGATCTTGCCGCCTGTTTTCTGGTCAATTGATGCAAAAATCCCTCTCCGAGGTTTTTCGGAGAGGGATTATTTGTGTATGCTTTCAGCGGTTCTGTCCAAACTCCCGGAAGAACTGGTTATGAATCACCTGAACCGCCCGATCCGCCTGAGACTCATCCACAAGGACGGAAACCTTGATCTCGCTGGTGGAGATCATATTGATATTGATGCCTGCGTCAAACAGCGCCTCGAACATGGTCGCCGCCACGCCGGGGCTGTTAATCATGCCTGCGCCCACAATGGAGACCTTTGCACAGTGGTCATTGACCTCAAGGCGCTGGAAGCCCAGCGTATCCCTGCGCTTTTCCAGATGCTCCTTCGCTCTGGCAAGGTCGGAGCGTGCGACGGTGAAGCTGATGTCCTTGGTGTCGTCTCTGCCGATGGACTGGAGGATGATGTCCACGTTGATTTTTTCTCTGGCCAGCAGGGAGAAGACCTTAAATGCGATACCCGGCTGATCGCTCAGGCCCACCAGAGCCAGACGGGCAATGTTTTTATCCTTGGCAACGCCGCTGATATGAGATTTTTCCATGGTTTTCACAACCTCCCTCACTGTTGTACCTGTATGACCGGTGAAGCTGGAAAGCACCTCCAGCTTTACGTTGTATTTCTTTGCCATCTCTACGCTGCGGTTGTGGAGTACCTGCGCACCCAGCGTTGCCAGCTCCAGCATCTCGTCATAGGTGATCTCGTCCAGCTTATGGGCGTCGGGAACGAGACGGGGATCGGCAGTATACACGCCGTCCACATCGGTGTAAATCTGGCAGCGGTCAGCATGTAGCACCGCAGCCAGCGCCACAGCGGAGGTGTCGGAACCGCCTCTGCCCAGCGTGGTAATGTCGTCAAAGCGGTTGATGCCCTGAAAGCCTGCCACAAGGACGATTCTATGCTGTCCCAGCTCAGACTCCAGCCGGTCACGGTCAATGCGGGTGATGCGTGCGTCCCCGTAATTCCGGTTTGTCTTCATCCCAACCTGCCAGCCGCAGAGAGAGACCACCGGGAAGCCCAGCGCCTCGATTGCCATGGCACACAGGGAGATGGACTGCTGCTCTCCGGTAGACAGGAGCATATCCAGCTCCCGCTTGGAGGCGCGGGGGTTAATCTCCGCCGCCTTTTCCAGCAAATCGTCCGTGGTATCGCCCTGGGCAGAGAGCACCGCTACAACGTCATTGCCTGCCTGATAGGTGTCTGTGATGATACGGGCGACATTTTTCAGCCGCTCTGTGTTGGCGACAGAGCTGCCGCCAAATTTCTGTACGATCAGTCCCATTTGGATGGGTCCCTCCCCAATTTACGCTTGCGGGGTCTCCCCCATTAGTCTATGTCTTATTCCAGCACACGGAACATGACCTTCACGTCACGTCCGTTCAGCGCCGCTGCCATGACAGGGGCGGTACATGCCTTGTCGGTCACCCATGCGCTCTCCCCCTCCGGGGCGTTGGGGGCATGGAGGCGCTTTGCGCCGGGAACGTCCAGTTCGTCCCCCACGCGGACATACCAGCGGCTGGAAATCTCATCGGAGGAGTAGACCACGTCCTCGCCCCCTGCCTCCCAGCAGTTGCTGGCAATATACCGCTTCGCCCGTGCGGCCTCCATCACATCCGCAACCACGGCGGAGGCAGTGGCCATTTTGCCTGCGCCCTGACCGTAGAACATGACGCTTCCCACGGCATCCCCCACCACGGTAATGGCGTTGAACACGCCCTCCACGTTTGCAAGAGGGGATTCGTCCGACACAAGATGGGGCGCCACATAGGCGCACACCCTTCCGTCAGACTCCCGGCGCAGGGCACGTCCCAGCAGCTTGATCTTCATGCCTGCGCTGCGGGCAAAGTCCACGTCGGACAGGGTGATGTCCGTGATGCCCTGCGTGGGCACCTGCTCCGGGGAGACCTGACGGCCAAAGCCCAGAGAGGAAAGAATACAGATCTTCCGGCAGGCATCGTGTCCCTCAATATCAGCGGCGGGGTTCTGTTCGGCGTAGCCGTTGGCCTGCGCCTCCTTCAACGCCTCCTCAAAGCTGAGCCCTGCACGGATCATGCGGGTGAGGATATAGTTTGTGGTGCCGTTGAGGATTCCGGTGATCTCCTGAAGCTCGTTGGCGGCAAGGCAGGAGCGGATGGGTTTCAGGATGGGGATGCCGCCGCCCACGCTGGCTTCAAACAGGTAGGAGACGTTCTTTTCTTTTGCAAGCTGCATCAGCTCATATCCGTGGGTGGCCACCAGCTCTTTGTTGGAGGTGACCACGCTCTTCCCCGCTGAGAGCGCACGGCGGGTGAACTCCCATGCGATTCTCGCCCCGCCGATGGTCTCCACGACCACCTCCACCTCCGGATCCTGCTCGATTACAGAGAAATCGTGGATAATCTTATCAGCAAAGGGACTGTCGGGAAAATCACGCACATCCAAAATATATTTCAGGGCAATCTGATTGGCAACACGCTCGGAGATATGCTCTCCGTTTTTGCGAATGACCTCCGCTACACCGGAGCCAACCGTTCCAAAGCCCAGAATTGCAACATTAACCATACCGTTTCCTTCCTTTCCCAGTTCGGTTTCTGCCACACCATCCCCCGGAGCATCACTGCCCTGCCAGAATTTCCAGCTTGATAACCCCTCTTTGCTGCTGAAGGGACGACGCCAGCTCCTCGGGAGCGCCGATGACGGCAGAGGTCTCCGCCGTGACCGTCACAGCCGCCACGCCGTTGGTTGGAATTGTCTGATGGATGGTGAGAATATTAGCGCCTGATGCGGCAAAAATATTGACGATGGCGGAAAGGGCACCTGGCTCATCCCGCAGGAGGATCTGCAGCGTGACAATCCTGCCGTGCATCATGTCATTAAAGGGGCGCACCGCATCCTTGTATTTGTAAAAGGCGCTTCTGCTGATGCCTGCCAGTCTGGCAGCATCGTTCACCGTGGCCGCCTCATGCAGCTCCAGCGCCTGTTTTGCACGGGCAACCTTGATAAAGATCTCCGGAAGCACCTGTGCATCTACGATAAAATACTTCGGTGTCTGAGACATCTGCTCACTCCCACAGTTCATTTTGTACGCCTGCGGCGTTCATCTGTGCGTGCAAGACATATCTTAGCACAACCGCAGGGGGATTTCAACCTGCTTTTCCCATTTTGGCACAATCACGGAAAGGAGGGGAAATGTGATAAAAAGCATGTCGGAATTATCCAAAACCATATTGTTACTCTCAATCGGGGTCATTCTGCTGTTCAGTCCGGCGGTGAGGAGCTGCCTGTCTCCCTTCCTGTCTGCGCTGCTGCTGGCCGATTGGGCAAACGCCCCCGTATCCCGCCTTGCGCAAAAGCTCCCCCGGTGGCTGGCGGCGCTGGTCATCCTGTCTCTGGCGGGACTGCTGGTGTGTAATCTGGCGCTGGTACTGGGGGTGCAGCTCTGGCAGGCCATACCGAAAACGCAGGCGTTTCTCCGTCCAGGAGATTCTCTTCTGCCTGCCCTGAGCCGGCTTGCTGACCGTCTGCCCGGCCCTCTGGGCATTGGCGGGCGGTGGATTGCGACCCAGCTTCAAAGCCAGACCGGGCTTCTTCACACACGTCTGGAAGAGAAAACCGCCCAGCTTGCCCAGCGTGCCGCCTCTGCCCTGCCCCATATCCTGATTCGCTGGGGAATCACGCTCCTCGCCTCCTTTTATGCCTGCGCCGATTGGGAGCGGGTGAGGCAGTGGTTCCCCTCCCTGTTTCCCGAAGGTCTGCGGCAGCGCCTCAGCCGGGGCGTGCATCGGCTGAAGCAGGGCTTATTGGGCTGGCTGAGGGTACAGGGCAGGCTGTTTCTGGTTCAGCTCTGCATCCTCTGGG
>CAJOOV010000121.1 GCA_905236265.1 uncultured Oscillospiraceae bacterium
AGGGCTGGAGGGTATGCCGTCAGAATACCCGGACGCCGACGCTGCGCTGGCAAGCGCACGTTATGTGGCATCTGAACGGTTTTCCAAGACGCTTTCCGACGCATTGATCTACCATAATCTGGGAAGCTTTCAAACGGTGCATTTAAGCTCCGGCAGTATCCATACCATCCCATTTGTCAGAGAGTATTCCATTCAAGTGGTGTTTGGCCAGATCAAACCGGAGGACATTGGCCTGTTTTTGACAGAAATTGCCCAAAAGAATCGGCTGAGCGCCTCTCTGATGGACAGTAATACTGTGGCATCCTCCACGAAAAGAGCGGCACTGTATTACAAGCTGGTTAAATTGGAGGATATTCTAACCTCTCCCAACTCATACAGAGGGAAGCAGGTGCAGGGTGTTTCTGAGCTGATCGATTTTTGGAAGCCAGATACGTTTCGGGCGCTGGCCAGTGCGTATTCTGTTGATATTACAAGCTATCTTTCGCCGGATGTGCCCTTTGATTTATAACAGTTTCCCACGTCTGTCCCCATAATCCGCCTAGGGCACCTTCCCAGAGTGAGATTGGGGCAGATTCATTGATCTGTCAGGAATAATCATTGCCTCCGGTGCAGCAAAACATGCCGTTCAGGCGTATACTGAACGAGAAACAAGGGGGGGAGCATCGTGCAAAAGCAGGACGCAGCTTTTGAGGCGCTGGTCAGCCGTCAGGAGAACCGCATTTACCGCACCGCTCTGGCCATGCTGGGCAATGTACAGGACGCAGAGGATCAGACGCAGGAGACCTTTCTGAAATATCTGGAAAAACGCCCCGTCTTTCAGAACACAGCCCATGAGACTGCGTGGATGCTCACGGTTACCCGGAACGGCTGTATCTCCCGGCTGCGGCTGAAGGAGCGGCAGAACCTGCCTCTGGAGGTGGATATCCCCACCCCCGGCCCGGAGGAGCGGGAGGAGATTGAGGAGCTGTTCCGCCTGCCTGCGGAGGATCGTGAGGTTATTCATCTGCATTACTACGAGGGTTACTCTACGGAGGAGATTGCAAAGCTCACCGGCTCCAAGCCTGCCACCGTGCGCAGCCGTCTGAGCCGTGCAAGGGGCAAGCTGCGGGTTTTAATGGAGGTGGATTCATGAGGACGAAATACGAGGATTGGATGGATCGTCAGCACGTCTCCCCTTCCCTGCACGACAAGCTGATGAATCTGGAGCAGCCGACGAAGGGGAGAAGCGTGCCTCTGCGCTCTCTGGGCGCTCTCGCCGCTGTGCTAGCCGTAGTGGTAGGGCTTTGGTGGTTCCGCCTGAACCGTCAGTTCCCCGCCGTGCGCTCTGCAGGTGCCGGGGCAGCGCTGTCAGAGGAGGCGGCTGTCATGGAGGCACCGGCGCAGGCAGAGAACAGCTCTGTCACCACAGCGGGAACCGCTGCTGCACCGGAAGACTCCGCCTATGACGAGGCGGCGGAGGATTTAGAGGCGGAAAAGCCGGCGCAGGAGGCTGCAGTGGAGGAGGCCGCAGCAGAGGACGATTCGGAGGAGCTGCGCATTGATTATGTGGGCGATGCCCCCGGCGTGGTACGCATTGCCCTTGCGCTGGATTATCCTGACGGCTGGGTCTATGACCATGTGGAGCTGCAGACGGACACGCCGCCCTACGGGCTGGACATCTATCTCTCCGGCGGCACGGCGCAGGATGAGGATGCCTTCACGGTCTGCGCAGAGCGGTGCCTCTCCCTCATCGGGAATCTGGGCGTGGTGCGCTTTATCGACGCTGAGACAGGTACTGTGCTGGCGCAGCAGAGCAAATAAACAGACAACAACAGCGGATGTCCCCAAGAAGAGAGGACACCCGCTGTTTTCGGTACCTGATTTGCCGCTGTCGTTTCTTACTCTCTGCGGTACGCAGCCCTTCCCGTCTCGTAGAGGCTGTTTCCCTGTGCGTCCATGGCAACTGTGAGGGGAAGGCGCTCAATCTGCATCCGCTTGATGGATTCGCAGCCAAGATCGTCAAAGGCGATCACGTCCGCCTGCCTGATACACCGGGCAATCAATGCCCCTGCCCCGCCCACTGCGGCGTAGTAGCAGACATGGTTTCGTCTCAGCGCCTGCCGCACCTCGTCGTCCATTTCCCCTTTTCCGATGATCCCGCCCAGACCCAGATCCAAAAGCCGGGGGGCAAAGCCGTTCATTCTGGAGGAGGTGGTGGGGCCGCAGGCACCTACCGCCATTCCCTGCTGGGCAGGGGTGGGGCCTGCGTAGTAGATGAGGGCATCCTGCAGCGGGAACGGGAGGGGTTTTCCCTGATCCAGCAGGGCAAACAGGCGCTTATGGGCGGCGTCACGGGCGGTATAGATGGTGCCGGAGAGGAGCACCCGGTCTCCCGCGCGAAGCTGTGGAGAGAGGCGGGCAAGCTCATCGGTATGGACACAATACTCCTGCGCCACGATTTATACCTCCTCGGTGCAGAGACTGTCCATTGTGGTGAACCTCCCGTCAAAGGTTGTCTCGGCATTGGTGAGAAGGCTGTGGATCTGTTCCGTATCCGCCAGAGCGGAGGCGATAACGGTCTTCATCTCTCTGTCCCAGCGCTCAAAATCCCGCCGGGTGGACTCTAGAAGGGCTCTGCGGCGGTAATTGATGTCCCTTGCATCCTGCTCCGCCTTATCACGAATTTCATCTGCATCGGCTCTCGCCTGCTCCAGCAGGGCATTTGCCTCTGATTTTGCGTCCTCCTCGATCTGCGTGGCACGAAGGGTGGCCTTGTCAATGAGGCTGGCTGCCCGGCGCCGGGCGTCTACCTCAATTTCCGCATAGTCGCTCTTCAGTCTGGCGTAGCCCTCAAGCTGATCCTTCGCCTGCTCCAGCTCAGACTGCACCGCATGAAGCTGCTCTGTCAAAGACTCCTCCGACTCCTTTGCCTGCCGCGCCTTTTCCTGCGCATCCTGTATCCTGCCTCTGGCTTCATTCAGTTCATATTCCTTCTGGGTATTCCTCTCCTCTGCCTCCTGCAGGGAGCGCTGCAGGGAAGCAATCTGGGCATTGGTTTCCTCTGTACTCTTCTTCAAATAATCCAACACGTCCTGCCGCTGAAAGCCGCCGAAGGGAGCAGACCGGAACGAGGCAATCTCCTTCATGTCAATAACCTCCTTGAAGTTTCTGGAACTACAATATATCACATTCCGATGCTCTTTACAAGTTTCTTCAAAAAAAGACAGAATTTCCCCTTTACATTTTTTGAGAAACTTGGTATAATACATGAGCGCTCAGGAGAGCGTAATTGTTTGCGCCCGTGGTCTAATGGATAAGGCACCAGATTCCGGTTCTGGTTACTGGGGGTTCGAGTCCCTTCGGGCGTATACAAGAAACACCTGCGATTGTTGTAAATCGCAGGTGTTTTTACTCGTTTACAAGTATTTCTTGATTAGATTGTTCCTAGTTATTGAAGGCGTTTTTTTACCACCCCAATTTCCACCCCTTACAGATCCGAGACCTGCTGAAAGACCTGCTCCATTTTGTCCCGAGTATCCTGCTTCATGGTGTTGCTGACAGCACCGTAGACATCCATGGTAAATGCTGAGGAGAAGTGGCC
>CAJOOV010000122.1 GCA_905236265.1 uncultured Oscillospiraceae bacterium
AAGACCTACACGCTGGCCTCCCACAACTATATGCTCTTCGATCAGGGCGACGGCTACACCTTCTTTGAAGGGGCAAAGGTGCTGCAGGACAGCGTAAAGCTGGACAATCAGGTGCTGATGGACTACATCATTGACACGCTGGGCGGCACCATCGGCGGCGATTACGCCGAGCCCACCGGACAGGGACGGATTGTCATTGTAGAGCAGCAGCCGTAAGCAAAGGGGACGATTGCCGTAAAACCACCCCTGCCCTGCGTGAAGGACAGGGGGAAGCGGGACTTGAACAGGTCAAGTCCCGCTTTTGTATGTGATAGGTGAGAAGGGGCGGAAAAAACAGAACAAATGCTGTGGATTTTGACTGTTGACGCATTGGCGGAAAAATGGGATAGTTATACCTATCCCAAGCATTTTTCAGGAGGAGATACTCATGGGCGGATTCTTTGCCGTGGCTGCCAAGGCAAACTGTATTTTTGACCTGTTTTTCGGGACAGACTACCACTCCCACTTAGGCACACGAAGGGCAGGCATGACCCTGTATGACAGGGAATACGGCTTTGACCGGGCGATTCACAATATTGAAAACTCCCCCTTTCGCACCAAGTTCGACAAGGAAACCGGACGGATGAGGGGACACATGGGCATCGGCTGTATCTCGGACTTCGAGCCTCAGCCCCTGATCGTCCGCTCCCACCACGGAACCTACTCCATTATGACGGTGGGCAAGATCAACAATATGGATGCGCTGGTGGAGGAGGTCTTTTCCGACAGCCGCACCCACTTTCTGGAGATGAGCGGCGGCACCATCAACGCCACCGAGCTGACCGCCGCCATTATCAACCAGAAGGACAATCTGGTGGAGGGCATTCAGTATGCCCAGCAGCTGATCGACGGCTCTATGACCATTCTCATCCTCACGGCGAAGGGCATCTACTGCGCCAGAGACCGCCTTGGCCGCACGCCGGTGGTGCTGGGTCAGAAGGAGGACGCCTTCTGCGCCAGCTTTGAGTCCTTTGCCTACCTGAATCTGGGCTACCGGGACTACCGGGAGCTGGGGCCGGGGGAGATTGTGGTGATGACCCCGGAGGGCGTGACCACGCTGGCAAAGCCGGGGAAGAAAATGCGCATCTGCACCTTCCTGTGGGTCTATTATGGCTACCCCTCCTCCCGGTATGAGGGGGTCAGTGTGGAGAAAATGCGCTGTGACTGCGGCGCTGCCCTTGCCCGCAGAGACAACGGCGAGTACCACATTGACACCGTTGCAGGTGTTCCTGACTCCGGCACTGCCCACGCCATCGGATACGCCAACGAGGCGGGGATTCCCTTCTCCCGTCCCTTCATCAAGTATACCCCCACATGGCCCCGGTCTTTTATGCCCACCATGCAGGAGAAGCGGGATCTCATCGCCCGCATGAAGCTGATTCCCGTGCAGGAGCTGATTGACGGAAAGAGCCTGCTGCTCATCGACGATTCTATCGTCCGGGGCACCCAGCTCCGGGAGACCACGGAATACCTCTTTGACAGCGGGGCGAAGGAGGTTCACGTCCGTCCCGCCTGCCCGCCTATCCTGTTTGGCTGTAAGTATATCAATTTCTCCCGCTCTACCTCGGAGATGGAGCTGATTACCCGCCGGATTATCACGCAGGAGGAGGGACAGGAGGTGGAACGGGCGATTCTGGAGGATTACGCCAACCCGGACCACGACCGCTATCACAAAATGGTGGACGAGATCGGGAAGAAACTGAAATTCACCTCCCTGCGCTATCAGCGGCTGGATGACATGATAGAGGCGCTGGGCATTGACCGGGACAAGCTGTGTACCTACTGCTGGAACGGACGGGAATAAGATGGAAGAGATGACCGTCCACATCATCGCCCGGATTCACACCGACTTTGCCAGCAAATTCGGTGTACCCCGGCAGAGCGGACTTGCCCCCAGTCTGCGGGGAGAGATCGTCTTTGAGCCGGAGTTCCGCAATGGAGATGCCCTGCGGGGGATTGAGGACTTTTCCCACCTGTGGCTGGTCTGGCAGTTCAGCGAGGCCATGGGACGCAAGTGGCAGCCCACGGTGCGCCCGCCCCGCTTGGGAGGCAACCGCTCTATGGGCGTGTTCGCCACCCGCTCCCCCTACCGTCCCAATCCCATCGGTCTGTCCTGTGTCCGCTTGGAAGGAGTGGAGCAGCGCAGCGGCAAGGGTACGGTGCTGATCGTCTCCGGCGCCGACCTGAT
>CAJOOV010000123.1 GCA_905236265.1 uncultured Oscillospiraceae bacterium
ACTAATCATGTCTGAGTTCTTTAATATGTTTGGCGGCATCGGCCTTGCGTTTCTCGGTGCCGGTCTGGCTGTGGGTCTTTGCTGCGTAGGTTCCGCTCGGGGCACCGGCTGTGTGGGTGAGGCCGCCTCCGGCGTGCTCTCCGTCACCCCTGAGCGCCTCAGCTCCTGCCTGGTGCTTCAGGTGCTGCCCGGCACCCAGGGTCTGTATGGTCTGGTGGTCTGGTTCTTCGCACTGTTCCGCATGGGCGCTTTCTCCGGCGGTATCGCAGATGTGGACGTCACCAGAGGCCTGACCATCTTCGCAGCCTGCATCCCCATGATGTTCGGCGGTTTCCTCTCTGCCGTGTATCAGGGACGTGTCGCCGCCGCCTCCATCAACATTGTTGCCAAGAAGCCGGATGACTGGTCCAAGGGCGTTATCCTCTGCGTCATCGTGGAGTTCTACGCCATTTTGTCCCTGCTGGCCTCCATCCTCATGCTGATGAACGCCTGATGCTTTCGCCCTCTGCCCTTTGGCAAAGGTACAATCAAAGTGGAAAGGCGGTAACGACTGCATGAACGGAATTGAAAGAATCACCCAGCGGATTGCCGCTGACGCAAATCAGGAGGCCGGAGCCACTCTGGCTCAGGCTCGTGAGGAAGCCTGCGAAATCACCGCCCGCTATCGCACTCAGGCAGCGGCCGAGACGGAGCAGGCGCTGGAAAAGGGCCGCCAGCGGGCGCAGGAGCGCCGCAGCCGCCTCATCAGCGCCGCCGAGATGGAGGGGCGTCAGGAGCTGCTCACCGTAAAGCAGGAGCTGCTGGATAAGGCATTCACCCTAGCGCTGGACCGGCTCTGCTCCATGCCGGAGCAGGACTACATCGACCTGCTGGCCGCACTGACGGCGCAGGCCTCTGTCACCGGGCGGGAACAGCTCATCCTCTCCCCCATGGACCGCACCCGTTACGGCGTCAGAGTGGCGACAAAGGCCAACGGCATTCTCTCCCAGCAGGGGCGCACCGCAGAGCTGACGCTGTCCCAGCAGGCAAGGGACTTCCGGGGCGGCGTCATCCTCTCTGACGGGGACGTGGAGGTAAACTGCACCTTCGAGACGCTGGTTCGTCTCGCCCGCAGCACGGCAGCCGGAGAGGTTGCCCGTGTGCTGTTCGCCTGAGCGCTCCTGTGAAAGGAGACAGTATGGCTAAAAAGACCAAAAGAATCAAAGACACCGATTATCTCTTCCTCTCCGCCCGTCTCCGGGCGCTGGAGTCCACCCTGCTCAGCGGTGCCAGAATGGAGCGGATGCTGGACGCCCCCTCTGTGGAGGATGCGGCCAGAGTGCTCACGGAGTGCGGCTATGCCGAGCTGAACCGGGTGGATGTGGATGCCGTAGACCGTATGCTCTCCCAGACCAGAGACGAGCTGATGGAGGAGCTGGGCAATGCGGCGCTGGACGGGCGGATGGTGGACGTGTTCAAGGTGAAATACGACTATCACAACGCCAAGGTTTTGCTGAAAAGCGAGGCCAAAGGAGAGGATGCCTCCCGCCTTCTGGTAGAAGCGGGACGGGTTCCGGCACAGACGCTCTCCGCCGCCTTTGCCTCCGGGGAGACAGAGGAGCTGCCTCCCACTCTGGCGCAGGCAATTGGGGATGCCCGTGAGCTGCTCAACGCCACCAAAGACCCCCAGCAGTCCGACCTGCTGCTGGATCGCGCCTATTTTGCGGAGCTGCTGCAGCTCGCGCAGGAGACCGGCTCGGACTTTCTCACCGGCTATATCCGCCTGCAGCTGGACACTGCCAACCTGCGCAGCGCCGTGCGTGTGCTTCGCATGGGCAAGGACAGCGCCTTTCTGGGCAAGGTATTGTTTCAGGGAGGCAGCATTGCGGAGGAGACCATTGCTCCGCTGGCAGACGGCAGCGGCAGTCTGGAGGAGCTGTATGCCCACACGCCGCTGGAACAGGCGGCAGCCGTGGGCGCTCAGGCGGTGCGGGGCGGCTCCCTCACCGAGTTTGAGAAGGCCTGCGACAATGCGCTGGTGGCCTATCTCTCCGAGGCGAAGCGGGTTCCCTTCGGAGAACAGCCCCTCATCGCCTATCTGGCGGCAAGGGACAGCGAACAGACCGCTATCCGTATCATACTGACGGGGCGTCTGGCAGGGCTTCCTGCGGACGTCATCCGGGAAAGGCTGCGTGACTGCTATGTATAAGATCGCAGTATTGGGCGACCGGGAGAGCGTGCTGGGCTTTAAAGCTCTGGGACTGGAGGTTCACTCCGCCGAGACGGTGGAGGAGGCGAGAAAGTCCCTGCACCACCTCGCCCGTGACGGCGAGACCGCCATTATCTATGTCACCGAGCAGTATGCCGCCGAGATGCAGGACGAGATTGCAAAGTATAAGGATAGCGTGATCCCCGCAATCATCCTGATTCCCGGCAAGGGCGGCTCTCTGGGCATGGGTATGCGCAATATCACCGACTCGGTAGAGCGGGCGGTTGGCGCAGACATTTTGTAACCGAGACAAATGCCTCGCAGAGTTCTGCCCCTGAGGGGCAGAATGAGGTGGAATCCTATTTTTGCTCCGAATTCACTTCGGTGCAAAAATTCCTCTATCCGTGCAAGTGTGCGAGCGCAGCGAGTGCGCGCGGCATGGATGCAAAACTCGAAGTGCAAGCTGGCTTGCACTTCGAACTACAGGAAAGAAGGTTGAAAACCCTATGGGCAAAATTGTCAAGGTGTCCGGCCCGCTGGTGGTTGCCACCGGTATGCAGGACGCCAATATGTCCGACGTGGTGCGTGTAGGCGAGCAAAGGCTCATCGGCGAGATTCTGAATATGAACGGCGATTCCGCCTCCATTCAGGTCTACGAGGAGACCTCCGGCATCGGCCCCGGCGCTGAGGTCGTCACCACCGGCACACAGCTCTCCGTTGAGCTGGGACCGGGACTTCTGGAAAACATCTACGACGGCATCCAGCGCCCTCTGGAGGGCATTATGCGCATCTGCGGCTCCAATATCCGCCGTGGTATTGAGGTTCCGGCGCTGGATCGGAACAAGCGCTGGGAGTTCAAGGCCACCGCAAAGGTGGGCGACAGGGTCTCCGGCGGCGATTTTCTGGGCGACGTGCAGGAGACGCCCTCCGTCAACCACCACATTATGGTGCCCGTCAAGAGCGCAGGCACCATCAAGAGCATCCGCTCCGGCTTTTTCAAGGTCACGGATACCATTGCCGTGCTGGAGCATGAGGACGGCTCCACGGAGGAGCTGACCCTGATGCAGAAGTGGCCGGTGCGTATCGGCAGACCCTATGCGAAAAAGTTCCCCCCCACCAAGCCCCTGCAGTCCGGGCAGCGGATTATCGACACCCTGTTCCCCGTGGCAAAGGGCGGCACCGCCGCCGTCCCCGGCCCCTTCGGCTCCGGCAAGACCGTGGTGCAGCACGCTCTGGCCAAGTGGTCAGACGTGGATATTGTGGTTTACATCGGCTGCGGCGAGCGGGGCAACGAGATGACCGACGTGCTTCGGGAGTTCCCGGAGCTGGTTGACCCCCGCACCGGCGAGAGCCTGATGAAGCGTACCATCCTGATTGCCAATACCTCGGATATGCCTGTGGCCGCCCGTGAGGCCTCTGTCTACACCGGCATCACCATTGCCGAGTATTTCCGTGACATGGGCTATGACGTGGCCGTCATTGCTGACTCCACCTCCCGCTGGGCGGAGGCGCTGCGTGAGATGTCCGGCCGTATGGAGGAGATGCCCGGCGAAGAGGGCTATCCCGCCTACCTTGCCTCCCGTCTCGCCCAGTTCTACGAGCGTGCAGGCACGGTGCAGTGCATCGGCTCCGACACCGGCCGCCACGGCAGCCTCACCGCCGTGGGCGCTGTGTCCCCTCCCGGCGGCGATCTGTCCGAGCCGGTGAGTCAGGGCACCATGCGGATTGTGAAGGTGTTCTGGGCGCTGGACTCCTCTCTGGCCTACCGCCGTCACTTCCCCGCCATCAACTGGCTCACCTCCTACTCCCTCTATGAGGACTCCCTGCGTCCCTGGTTCGAGGAGCATCTGGGGCCGGACTTCTCCAAAAACCGTGCCAAGGCCATGGCCATTCTGCAGGAGGA
>CAJOOV010000124.1 GCA_905236265.1 uncultured Oscillospiraceae bacterium
CGGTGGCACGTTTCAGGGCGAGTGGGATAAAATGCCGAAGGCACTCCTCTTCGATAGGCTGTCAGCGAAGCTGACTGGGGGAGTGACTGGGGGAGTTTCGGGCGCACACTGTGCGCCCCTACTTGGGCAGGCGGAAAAGCCTCGCAACATAGCCCTCCCCTTCAAACCGCAGCACGGAACACAGAAACGGGGTTATTTCCATGTCCATTCTACAATTAGATGCAAAAAACTGTAAAAACTGCTATAAATGCGTGCGCTACTGCCCGGTGAAGGCGATTCAGGTCTCCGAGGACAAGGCACGCATTCTGGGGGACGAGTGCATCCTCTGCGGCACCTGCGCCACAGTCTGCCCCCAGTACACCGGACAGCATGACCAGCAGACCGGGGAGGTGGCCGCCGCCATTCAGGCGGGGGAGCAGGTAATCGCCTCGGTAGACCCCTCCTACGCCGCCTACTTCTCCACCAGCTTCCCCGTGCTGCGTCAGGCGCTGCGGGAGCTGGGCTTCTCCGATGCCTTTGAGACAGCGGAGGGGGCGTTTCTGGTGAAGCGGGAGTATGAACGGCTGGTACACGAGAACCCCGGCAAGACCTATCTCTCCTCCAACTGCGCCGCCATCAACAACTATATCCGCAAAAGCCGCCCCAAGGCACAGCGCTTCCTCCTGCCGGTGCTCACAGCGGCGCAGGCCCACGCAAGACTGCTGAGACTGCGCTGCGAGGACGCTAAAATCGTCTATCTCACCCCCTGCGTGGCGAAGAAGGGGGAGCAGTACGAGAAGGAGAGCGCCTTTGACTTCACCCTGCTGTTTGACGAGGTGCGCCGCTGGCTGGGCAACTCCGGCATTCAGGTGCAGGAGATTGTGGGCAGAAACAACGTAGACCCCAAGCTCTCCCGGCTCTTCCCCAAGGCGGGGGGCATTTTGGAGACCATGGAGCGGGAGCCGGGGTGGCGGTATCTCATGGTGGACGGCTTCGAGGACTGCGCCGCCGCCATTGACGACGTAATCGCCGGGCGGATGGCAAACTGCTTTATTGAGCTGAACTACTGCCGCTCCGGGTGCATCGGCGGCCCCTCCTTCCGCAAGGACGGCATGTCCTGCGCCTACTCCGAGCTGAAGGTGAGAAACAGCGCCAACACCAGAGACCACAGCGTGGATTTTCAGGTGCCGGAGCAGGTGGCGCTGGAAAAGGAGTTCAAGTCAAAACGGGTGCTGAAGATGTCCCCCTCTCAGGCGCAGATTGACGCCGTCCTCCGCCAGATCGGCAAGACAGAGGCGGAGGATCAGTTCAACTGCGGCATGTGCGGCTATTCCACCTGCCGGGAGAAGGCGATTGCCGTGCTCCAGGGCAAGGCGGAGGCGGAAATGTGCGTGCCCTTTATGCGCCAGCGGGCGGAGAGCTTTGCCAACACCGTGGTGGACATCCTCCCGGAGGCGCTCATCAGCGTAGACACCTCCTTCAAGATCCAGCAGATCAATAAGGCCGCCTGCCGCCTGTTCCGGGTGGAGCCGGATATGGTGGTGGGACAGAGCGTGGGACACCTGATGGACGAGTATGACCTTGTGACCTTCCTCGCCTCCGGCCAGCCCACCGCCCAGAAGCGCACCTTCCTCACGGATGCCAGCCTCTATCTGGAGCAGACCTTCCAGCTCGACCGGGAGAGCGGCACGGTGCTGGTGACGCTGAAGGATCTCACCGAGGAGACCCGCCAGCGCAGGCGCAACAGCGAGACAAAGATGCAGGCGGCGGCGCTGGCTGACGAGATCGTGAACAAGCAGCTGCGCACCGTCCACGAGATCGCCTTCCTGCTGGGAGAGACGGCGGCGGAGACCAAGAGCGCCGTGAAGGATCTGAAGGACGCCATTCTGCTGGAGGAGGAGGACACATGAGCGGCCGGTTTGAAGCGCTGTATCTGGATCTGTGCTGTGTGTCCAGAAACAAGCACGCAGAGGCGCTGTGCGGGGACTTCAGCCAGACCTTCGGCAGCCGGGAGCGGCGGATTGTGGCCGTGTCCGACGGGCTGGGCAGCGGCGTGCGGGCGAATATCCTCGCCACCCTCACCGCCACCATTTTGGGCACGCTGCTGGAGCGGCGCATCCCGCTGGAGGAGTGCATTGAGACCGTGGCAGGCACCCTGCCGGTGAGCAAGGAGCATGGCCTTGCCTACGCCACCTTCACGGCGGCGGAGGTGGAGGGGGACGTGGTCTATCTGGTGAACTACGACAACCCCACGGTGCTGATCTTCCGAAACGGCAAGCCCTTCCGCTGCCCCTATACCGTGCGCTTCGTGGGGGATAAGGAGATTCACGAGGCACGGCTGCAGGTGCAGGAGGGGGACTATATCGTGATGATGACCGACGGCGTGACCCACTCCGGCATTGGCAAGCACTCCCCCAACGGCTGGGACAGCCGGGAAATCGGGCAGTTTCTCTGCCGCCGGGATCTCACCGCTCTGTCCTCGGCGGAGGTGTGCGCCCTGCTGCTGGAGGAGTGCCTGCGCCTGTGCGACGGGGAGCGGGACGACGACACCACCGTGGCCGTGCTCCACTTCCGGAAACGGGAGCAGCTCAACCTGATGATAGGTCCGCCCAGAGACAAGAAGGACGATGAGCGAGTGCTGCGGCTGTTCTTCCGCAAGGCGGGCTGTCATGTGGTCTGCGGGGGGAATACCTCCAAGATGGTGAGCCGGTATCTGAACCAGCCGGTGCAGGTGCTCATGGGCAGCGGCACGGAGGAGGTGCCGGACATGGCAGTGATCGACGGCGTGGACATGGTAACAGAGGGCGTTATCACGCTGGAGCGGGTGTGCCAGATCTGCCAGCAGGTGCTGGAGGAGCCGGAGACGGTGCTGGCGCTGGAGCAGGAGCTTGACCCCGCCTCCCTTCTGGCACGGATGCTGATGAACGAGGCCACCAATGTGAATATCTTCTTCGGCATGGCCGCCAACGAAGCCCATGACGACATCGGCATCGGCTTTGAGAAAAAACTGAGCCTGATCCGGCGGCTGGAGGAGCTGCTGAATCAGGCGGGTAAGACGGTGAAGATCAGCTATTGCTGAAAAGCCTCGCCTGCGGGGGTTACTCCCTCCGCCCCTTCGGGGCACCTCCCTCACAGAGGGAGGCTTTGGCAAAGAGTGTCAGGGCTGCTGTTTCGGGATGTGTTTTGCTATTCCCTACCCGTTTTGTCAATAGCCCCCTCCCAGAGGGGGCTGTCACG